>JBKKBQ010000139.1:0-3350 GCA_046714015.1 Nitrospira sp. | reverse complement strand
CGCACGACAATCGGGCATCCTGAAATAGGCGGGTGGCTGTTTCTCGAAGGGCCATCAGGGCCGGCGCAACAAATTCAAACGGCAGCTCCTCCATGCCGATTTCGAACAACAGCTCGGCGGTAGGTTTAGAGCTATGTGTTTCTTGTTGACGAGGCTTCTTCTTCACGAGCGGGCGCTTCATCGATGTGCTACCTGCGTCTTCATCAGTGGATGTCCCATCGCCGCCCGCTCTTCGACATAACGCTCGGCACATTGCCTGGCCAGTGCCCGCACCCGCGCGATGTACCCCGTCCGTTCCGCAACGCTGATGGCGCCACGTGCATCCAAGAGATTGAAGGCATGGGACGATTTGATGCAGTAGTCGTAGGCCGGCAAAGTCAACCGCTTGTCGGTCTGCGCCAACAGCCGCTTGCTCTCCGCCTCATACGACTGAAACATCTGCATCAGCATCGGCACATCGCCCTCTTCGAAATTGTAGCGCGACCCCTGCACCTCGGTTTCGTGATGAATGTCCCGATAGGACACCTTGTCGGTCCAAGCGAGATCAAAGACGTTGTCTACTCCCTGTAGATACATCGCGATGCGCTCTGTGCCGTAGGTGATTTCGCCCGTGATCGGGCTGAGTTCAATCCCGCCGATCTCCTGAAAATACGTAAACTGGGTGATCTCCATCCCGTCCAATCTCACTTCCCATCCGAGTCCCCACGCACCCAGCGTCGGCGACTCCCAATCGTCTTGGATGAAACGAATGTCGTGCTGCCTAGGATTAATCCCCAGCCGGGCTAGACTCTCTAGATACAGCTCTTGAATGTTGTCCGGTGAGGGCTTCAGGACAACTTGGTACTGATAATAGTGCTGGAGACGGTTGGGGTTTTCACCATAGCGGCCATCCGTCGGACGGCGGCATGGCTGCACATAGGCCGCACGCCACGGCTCCGGTCCGAGGGATCGCAGAAACGTGGCCGGATGAAACGTCCCTGCGCCCATTTCCATGTCATAGGGTTGATGAACGACACAACCGTGATCGGCCCAGAATCGATGGAGGGCAAGGATAAGTTCTTGGAACGTCACAGAACCTACAGCCTAGTCAGGAGAGACGATTGGATGTTAACTTAGGATTAGCGTGTCAGGCTAGCAAGAATGCTTTTCTCCTGTCAAGGAAGAAGGCCCTCTAGATCAATCACTTGGAGATGAAGCGTCGTAAGGAAGAAACCAGCACGATTTGGAATCCATCGACCGTCACACCTGTGCGGTGTGCAGTTGAACCTCTGTGGATCGAAAAGGGTACCGTCGAGAGACATTTACGTAGTGCGACCGATGTTGGACATGCACTATGGACGGTTAGGTATCTTGCCTACGGAAGTAACCATTTCGGAACATCATTGTAATTTCGCCACCGTCACTCCATCCCCCCCCTCGGCTCGATCACCAGGACGGAACTCTGTGACATAGGGGGAGTCTTTGAGGTACTGACGCAGGACAGATTTGAGTCGACCGGTTCCATGGCCGTGAATGATTCGCAGAAATGGCGCGCCATCGAGTGCAGCTCGATCCAGCGCTGCGACCACCTGATCGAGCGCTTCGTCCGCAGCGTGGCCCCGCACATCCACCACTGTCTGTTCATCGAGTCCAAGCCCCCCGCCCGTCGGAAATCGGCGGGAGCCAGATGACGAGGGTGCCGGCTGGGATGTTACGGAACTTGCTTCTCGCACGAGACCGACCAGATTCGAAACGGTCGCCAAGACTTCGCCTTCGCCGACTTTGACACGGACCCGCTTTTTCCCCTGTGGCGATTCAAGCAAACTCCCCGTCATACCCAGGCCGAGGATTTCGACGGCATCGCCGACGGTCAATTGTTCAACCGGAATCGATTCACCGGCTGGAGCCATCTCCTGTCGCGTTTTCACCTCCATCTCACTGAGTCGTTGCTTGGCCTCTTTCGCCTTGATGAGCTTCTGCTCACGTTTGACGGCATCGACAGTGGCCTGAACCTCGGCCCGTGCCCGTTGAAATTGTTCGCCCAGTTTCTTCTTGAGCCCTCGTCGGGCCTCCTGCTCGGCTTCTTCCAGATGCGCTCGAAGCGCCTGTGCCTCCCGAGCCGCTTGTTCGGCTTCTTGCCTGGCTCGCTGGGCCTGTTCACTATCGTCAGCCAATCGGCGCTGGGTCCGCTGTAAATCAGCCATCAACTCGTCGAGCCGCCGATCTCCGTGACGCAACCGCTTTCGCGCATCGTTCAAAATGCTTTCGTCCATGCCGAGCCGGCCGGCAATCTCCAAAGCAGATGAACCGCCGGGAATCCCGATGAACAACCGATAGGTGGGCGCCATCTGCTCTACGTCGAACTCCACGCTGGCGTTCGCAAAACCGGAGGTCGTTTGTGCCAGCTCCTTGAGCGCACCGTAATGCGTGGTCGCTACGACTTTCATGTTGAGTTCGGCTAAGCGGCACAGAAGCGCCTCGGCCAACGCCGCGCCTTCTTGCGGATCGGTGGAGGTCACAGGCTCATCAAGAAGAATAAGCGAGCGAGGCGTGGAGCGTTCGCTCGACATTGGTTGGTTGGCGCTCTCGGAAAGGAGTCGGATCATGTTCGTCATATGGGCAGAAAAGCTAGATAGATCGCGGCTCAAGTCCTGGGCATCACCGATATCTGCGTAAAGATCCGTAAACAGCGCCATCTCGGAATCCGGAGCACAGGGGAGATGCAGGCCGACCCTCACCATGAGGGCGAACAGCCCGACGATTTTGAGCGTGACGGTCTTTCCTCCTGTATTGGGCCCGGAAATCACAAGGACACGGATCTGCTCATCCATCAGAATGTCGTTCGCGACGACGTGATCCTTCGCGATAAGCAACAACGGGTGCCGCGCATGCTTGAGCATCACGCGACCGTCCTCATTCAAGGCGACGGGGTGACATTTCAGCCGACGACTCATCTCGGCCTTTGCGTGGATGGCGTCAAATTCGGCCAGTGCCTCGATCCCTTGGCCGATGACTTCCGTTTTGGAAGCCACTAGCAGGGTGAGTTCCCGTAAGATGCGCTGCACCTCACGCTCAATCTCCAGATCCGCCACTTTGATGGAATTGTTCAGTTCGACCAACTCCCGCGGCTCCAGAAAGACGGTGGCCCCACTGGCCGACACATCGTGGACGATCCCGGGGATTCGCCCCCGCATGTCCGCCTTCACTGGTACGACATACCGTCCCTCTCGCTGGGCAAAATACGACTCTTGAAGCACATCCTCATACCGTCGTGAATGCAAGATCTGGTCGAGATGCTGCCGCATCTCTTGCTTCAACCCCTGAGCCTGATGCGTCAGGCGCCGGAGCTCCGGCGAAGCCGTGTCTTTCAT
>JBKKBQ010000138.1:0-4887 GCA_046714015.1 Nitrospira sp. | reverse complement strand
CCAGAGCGCCTGCTCTGTCCTTGTTGTCACATAAGCTCGTCATCCTTATAGGGGTAACGCGGTATCTGCAATCGAGTCGTTCCTAGCCGCACCGTGGGGCGAGGAGAAATCAGTCGAAAGGAAGGTTCAACGATTCCACAGTATCACCTCTCTGAGACAGGTCCCCGACCCAGAAGGACCCCGCTCATCAGCGTACACAAACTCTCAGAGGCCTACCCGGTAAGCTACACGCTCTTCTTGTACACGACGATCCCGCCGAGGAGGAGTGCACCCATCACCAGCGCAAATAACCACATCATGTCCATAACAGCTCCTTTCATTAGGGCCAACGTGAACTCTTGTCGTCCCAAGGGAGCAACTCTCGTGCTTGAGTAGTCCTAAGAAGACTGTCTCGAAAAGCTTGGCATAATGGGATGTTTCAGCGTCGCCCCTGCTCTATGGGATCAGAGAGATGGGGACAATATCCTCAAGACTGTCTACCGGCTTAGACAATCGATGTGGAAGAATAGAATACGTACATTGATGTGAGGAGGTTTTCGTTGTCAGGCCAGACGCTCACGTCCATGGGGTGTGGACAAGTCCTGGTCTGGGCCGAGTGGGACGATATGGGTAGGATTGATATCGTCGTGCGTGATGTAGTAATGCCGCTTGATGTGGTCGAAACTTACGGTCTCGGCGATGCCGTCAGTTTGGTAGAGGTCTTTGAGATACCCAAAGAGGTTCGGGTAATCGATGATTCGTCGGAGGTTGCACTTGAAATGGCCGTGGTACACCGTGTCGAATCGGACCAACGTGACAAAGAGCCTCCAGTCGGTTTCCACAAACTCCGGTCCGAATAGGTAACGGTGAGTGGCCAGGCGCGCATCGAGTTGATCCAGCGCGGCAAACAATCGTCGTGCTGCTCGCTCATAGGCCTGTTGGGAGGTGGCGAATCCCGCACGATAGACGCCATCGTTTACATTCTCGTAGATAAACGTATTGAGCTCATCGATCTCTTGTCGCAGTCCATCCGGGTACAAATCGATCGGGTTTTCGGTGAATCGATTGAACTCACCGTTGAAGATTCTCATCAGATCGTCGTCGGAGTTGGTGACGATGCGTTTGGTGATGCGGTCCCACAGCACAGGAACCGTTACACGTCCGATATAGTGTGGATCCGTTGCTTTATAGGCTTCTCGGAGAAACTGGAATCCATTGATAGGGTCGAGAGAATGCCCAGTCCCTTCGCGGTATGCCCAGCCTCGCTCATCCCGTATGGGATCTACGACCGTCATACCGACCACAGACTCCAGCCTTTTGAGCTTGCGCACGATGATGGTGCGATGGGCCCAGGGGCAGGCCAATGACACATAGAGATGGTAGCGGCCGACTGCGGCGGGATAGCCGGAGGTGCCATCGGCTGTGACCCATCCCCGGAACAGGTCTGGCTGGCGCGTAAACTCACCGGCCGGCGATTGCTCGTTTGGAAATTGGGCTCGAACATCCATACAGCGGCACTCCCTTTCGGAATCAGTATCTCATATCTGCAAACAACGTGTTAGGAAGTCTCACTGCGCGACTCACATGTCGCCACGGCATCACATACTCACGGTGGCAAGTACCAACGAATACGAGATATTGAGCCTCAAGAGGCACGGCTCAGCGATATTTCGCGAAGCAGATGAGGTCGAGATGGTCGTAATGATCGGGAAGAATCGTTTCGGCCTTGTAGCCGAGGTTCATGAAGAACTGAATGTTTCCGGCGGTGCGCAGCATAGTGCAGGCGTAAAATTTGTGGACATCGGTGGTCGCACGTTCAATCTCGCGGATCAGGGTTTGCCCCACTCCTTGACGCTGATGAGTAGGACTCACAGAGAGCAATCGGATCACGCAGACGCCGGCCACCGTCCAGAAGCGCACGGAGCCAACAATTGTTTTTCCCTCCTCTGCCACGAATATATGTTTCTCTTTGGCGTCTTCTTTCAGACTGTCGAGAGTTTCTGTGGTCCAGCCGCTTACGTTATAGAGGCCGGCATATACCCCGAACGCGGCCTGTTGCACGTGGAGGAGAGCGGAAAAATCTGACTCGGTGGCCGGTCGAATGTAAACCACGTTATGGATCCTGGGCTAGAGAAGAATCACGTTCATAGCGGAAGGACGGGAGATTCGCAAGTATAAGTGTCTGGTCTGTGAGGACAGGCGATGAGATGCAGCATCTTCATGCTGATACTATTCTGTTCGATTGAGAGTTAAAGGGAGGTTCTATGCTGAAAGAAGTGGCAGGAGACATTCGGAGCCGTGCGACAGGCGCTGCCGTGAGAGCACTTGCCGATTCTGCTTGATCACATCATCGACGATCATTCCGCAATTCACACAGCGCCACCCATGTAAGTCCGAGGACGAACCAGTCTGCACCGCGAAGCTGTCGTCACAGACCGTGAGGCCGTTGCATCGTAGGCAGTTCATCGATCATCGTCCAGTAGAACGTCCGCTCCTATCCGAGAAGTCGGTTGCGGAGTGGCCGTTATAGCAGCATGCACAGGCTGCAATCGTGCGGCTCGTAGCAACGCCGTCCCATCTTGAAAACCCAGCACGTATCGCCTGAGGACCTCAGGGGGACACAGTCGATAGTTGTCGGTATGGTCACTATTCATCAGAGCATCTCGCAACCCGTCTTCTTCGGCACGCCACCCGTCGACCTCTGATTCTGTGCGCGCCACGGCAGATTGCTGTCGACACCACTCGATACGGTCTTTGATGGGTCTCATTATCTGTTTCATTCGGCTACTCCGTAGGTATCAATCCTTTACCAGGCTATAGCGAAGCAAGTTAAATGCCACAGAAGAAACTGTATGCAAGCGCTTTCTGGGGTCAGATTATCTGGTCACACTCCACATATTTCTAACGACTTACAGCTATTTACAGCTATCTGGCATATCGTCAACTACAAACAGTGTGGATTACCGAATATTTCAAGAACCGATAAGTGAAGGATAATAGAGCTACTGTTTCCTAATGAAACTAGGTAAAACCCTGGTCTTAAGGGAGGGGGCACGAGATAAGAAGGCGTGGATGTCGGCATGCGGGTCTGAAGATTCCCACCGATCATCGACGAAAACTGCCGCAGGAGTCCAAGCGGCACGGAAAGAAGTCTGGCTCAGGTTGGTGCAAGTTGTGAATTCCCGAACCGGGTGCATGCATCACGCTCCTGGCTGTCCTTGAAGATCGAGCACCGGTCTCAGTGTGCAAGACGGAAGCATGGAGGGCTGCTCTGAGGCATGTCGTTCATGCTATCCCCCGAGCTCGCGGGTTTTCCTGAATTCTTTGCTCGTCTGACACCTATTGTTATACTCGCCAAGATTTCCCCATCAAGTCCATCACCATCATTTTTTTGCTGTGGGGCCACGAGCCTGGCTACCGACATGTCAAAAGCCTGTCAGTCTCAGAATGGGCGGAACCAGGAAGCGAAAGCTCCCGCCACGGGCCCGACCGTTCGCGGGACGACAGCAATCTCAAGAGGTCCTATGCGAACGTCTGTAACGTCTCGACGAAGCGGGAAGAAGTGGTAATGGTTTTCGGGAGCAACAATGCCTGGGAACGGGGACAGAACGAAGTGCGCGTGCAACTCACCGCCCGGTCGATCCTAGTCTTTTTGCCGCGAAACGGATCGCCTCCTTTGCTGACGAACGTGCTGGCGGACTACGAAAAGCGTTTTGGGCCGTGGAACGATCCCGCTGGGTTCGGTGCCTAAGATCCAGTTCCCCTGTCGCCTATCAACGGGGGCAGAGCCTTCCCGCAGGCTTGGACTGTCTGTGCATTTCCCCGCCAATCGGAAGTGACGGGCGGAACTCCCCCGGCGAAGGATCTGTGTACTGCGTCACGCCGGTGTTGAAAGAGCCGAGAGGAACGGAATCTATGTGGGCACGAGGGGCGAGGAAGCGGCAGCGAATCCAGGTGATCATGATCGTTCTGTCATTCGCCACGTCGACCGACGGATGGGCGGCAGAACCGACGATCCCCCAGGAGGTCGCCGTCATGCCTTCCGTCGCCCCGCTCCCATTGAGTCTGCGCGGTGCCTTGGATGCGGCGCTCGGCAATAATCCGAACGTCCGACTCTACAAGGAACGCATTGCGGGGGCACGCGGTCATGTCATGACTCAGTTCGGCGCCATGCTGCCGCAGATCTCGGGGACCACGCGTCAAAGTCAACAGACATCGTTTCTTGGCACGTTGGGACTCGCGCCGGTCCGAACGGATGCGTTCAGCATCTTCGACGCCCGTGCCAGTTATACGCAGAACGTCTTTAGCCTGAGCCTCATTCAACGCTGGCGAGCTTCGAGAGAGGCCTTGAAAGTGGCGGAATTGGAGTCGGAAGGCGCCAAGGCCGATGCCATGGCGTCGGTGGGACTGCTGTATATGGAGGCGCTGAAGGCGCACGCCTCCGTGCAGATGCACGAAACGAATCAGCAATTGCTCAGCGACCTGCTGGCCTTTTCCCGGCGTCGTCAAGCGGGAGGCATGGCGACCGGCCTCGATACGGCGCGGTTGGAGTCACAGCTGGAAAATGAGAAACAGCGCGTCTCGATTGCCCGCTACGATTTCGAACGCGCGAAGCTGAGCCTGACGAATGCAATGGGGCTTCCGATCGATACCCCCCTGCAGCTGACCGACGAATTCCACACCATCACCGACATCTTGCCTTCGGTTGACGAAGCGACGGAGGCCGCCATCTCCCAGCGGCCGGAAGTGCAGGCCCAATATCAACGCATAAGAGCGACCGACCTGGGCCTGAGTGCGGCGTTGGGCGAACGGATTCCCTCGATCGTCACGCAAGGGGACTATGGGTTGATTGGGAACCGGGTCCATAACAACTGGCGACCTATAATATGGCGGTGCTGTTACAGATCC
>JBKKBQ010000137.1:0-4260 GCA_046714015.1 Nitrospira sp. | reverse complement strand
CCACAGTTCAAACAGGTATAATGCGGCAGCTTCCACTCGTGGCACTGTGGACATACCGCCATCCCCGGCGGGGTCATACGCAGCTTTTGGGTACGACGCTTATCGCGTCTCGCCCGTGAATGTTTATGTTTGGGATTGGGCATGATGACTCCTTCTTCTGTTCGATTCGGACCCCCCTAATCAGCGCGCACCGGGGTCCCTCAGCTTTTCTTTCATCGTCCGCAACACCTCAAACGGACTTCCCGTCGGTGCTTCGCCGCAACGACAAGGGCCTTCATTCAAATCTTTCCCACAACGGGCACAGAGGCCGAGACATTCCTCGGAACACAGCGGGTGCATCGGAGAAGCAAGAATCAATTGTTCCCGCAGCATCGGCGCCAGATCGAGATGATCTCCGGCAAAATGGTAGAGATCGTCGTTCTGTTCTTTTTCCTCAACCTCAGGATCCGTCGTCATTTTTTTCTTCAGTACATTGTCCCGTTTTGCGGGGGTCACGGTTGTTTTGGCTTCCCGCTCGTAGGCGACACGCAACGAAAACGCCAGTGGATCGTCAAAATCTTTCAGACACCGGACGCACTGGCGGACTGCCGTCCCTTCCACAACTCCCGTCACATAGATGGTGCGCTCGATCGCACGAAGGTCCAGCCCGACCGCGACGGTTCCGCGAATGGATACATCCGCATCCGTCAGTCCCACCTCTTCGCCGGTGAGGTCTCCCGACAATGAAATCCCCTCTTCCGTGATGTCCACGATTTTCGGTGTCAATAGATCCATGGTCATCTCTTGCAGCGCGGCGCTGCCCCACCTCGGTGCATCGAAATCGCCGATCACGTTCGTTATCGCTCCTCGGCAAAGCTGATGATGGCGATATGCCGAGCTCGCTTGACAGCCACCGTCAGTTCACGCTGATGGCGCATGCAATTCCCGGAAATGCGGCGCGGCACGATCCTGCCCCGTTCCGTCAAAAAATTCCGAAGAAGCCCGGCGTCCTTGAAATCAATCGGCGCCTTTTCCAAGCAAAATCTGCAGGGACGCCTTCGCTGAAACAATCGCCCCCCGCCACGTTCGTTGTCGCTTCGATCCATCACTGCCTCCTCATGCTCCTGTCATTAACCCTCTTCGCCCATTTCATAACCGGGCTCGTCGTGCGTCGGAGGTTCGGCACTTGTTCCACCGTCTTGGCGTTTGGGCATGAACGTCACGGTCTGCGCGACCACTTCATGCTTGCTGCGCTTTTGGCCGTCTTCCGTTTCCCATCGGCGCTGCTGCAACCGACCTTCGACGATCGCCCCATTGCCCTTGCTGAGATACTGTCCGCAATGTTCCGCCTGTTTGCCGAATACCACAATATCGACAAAGCAGACTTCTTCCTTCAGATCATCACCCTGTTTAAACCGACGGCTCACCGCCAAGCCAAAACTCGCCACCGGCGTCCCGCTCGGCGTGTACCGGAGCTCAGGATTCCGGGTGAGGTTTCCCATCAGAATGACATTATTAAATCCGGCCACCGTCGGACTACTCTGCGGAAGCTTCCACCGGACGCCGCTCCACCAGAGGCTTCTCGTGATGGACCGTCAGAAACTTGATGATGTTGTCTTCCAATCGATAGGCTCGCTCGAGCTCACCGACTGTGTTGTTCGGCGCCTTAAAGTAGAAATAGGCGTAGGTGCCCTTCCGCTCGCGCCGCACTTCATAGGCGAGCTTTTTCTTCCCTAAATTCTCGGCTTTGATGAATTGGGCGCCGGTCTTATCGGCGACATTTTTCATCTTGTCGATGAGCGTCTTGGTCTCCTCATCGGAGACGGACGGACGAATGATAAACAGAGACTCGTAGAGCTCCATGCAGCGATCCTCCTGGACAAAGGCCCCCGAACCGGTCGGGAGCGAGGTGTAGGGCGCCTATTTGGCGCAAAGAACGGTGGACCGTAGCACAGGGTTTCTCACCGTGTCAATGAATCAGGGGGCGCAATCGAGCCATTGAGGTTCTTCACGTAAACCGTGAACGTGACCCTGCAACCTGACTGCAGTTCCATAAGGATTTTCCCTGCATTGACAGAAAAACTTCTTGGTGTAACCATTGGATACTATCTTGATATCCCATGGATCGCCATATTGTCTGTCTCCAGATTCCCGCTTTTAGAATCGCGCTGGCCCGTGCCGCGGATAGCGCGCTACGGAACAGACCGGTGGCTGTCGCACCAACGCATACGCCGCGTGCATTGATCCGAGAAATTTCTACCGAAGCGTTTCACGAAGGCCTTCAGCCTGGTATACCCGTAGACCTAGGACGGCTGATCTGCCCTGGCCTGCGGGTGATCCCGCCGGACCCCTCACTGACCCAAGCCGCACATCGTGAACTGCAACACCGCATCTCATCCTTTGCGCCGACCTGGGAATCGATCAAGGCCGGCTCGCTCTTCCTGGACCTCACCGGCACAACCAAACTCCTCGGGCCTCCCATCGATACGGCAACTCGTATCAGTCGAGAGCTGATCCATCAGCAAGGATGGCCCAGCATCATCGGACTGGCGGGAAATAAACTGGTCTCGCAACTCGCCGCAACCACCCTGACGAAGCCACCTCAAATGTTATCGATCCGCTCGGGGTCCGAACAATCGTTCCTCGCGCCATTGCCCACTCTGTTGCTTCCCGGCCTCCATCGCGTCCAAACCTCACACGTCTTACAACGGCTGGAGGATTTAAACCTCCGCACCCTCGGCGCGATCGCCTCCGTCTCATTAACACACCTACACACCGTCTTTGGCCCTCCTGCCAGTCTGTTGCACGATTGGGCCCTTGGGATCGATCCTTCTCCGGTACACCCACCAATCGCGCAGCCGATGGTCGAACGCTCCATTCGTCTCGACCCAGATGAAGTGGATGATCGGGTCTTACTGGGAAGGCTGTACCGATTATTGGAGCAGATTTGTGCCACCCTTCGGCAACAACAGCGTGTGTGCCGGCTTCTCGCATTGACAGTTCGGCATAGCGATCATGTCGAGCAGATGGCTCAAGAGACGTTGGCCCATGGTACTTACTGGGAGGTTGATCTCCAGCCCCTGCTCATTCGTCTGTTCTACCGGTGTTTTCGTCGGGGAGTGCGTCTCACGCGGATGATGCTTCGGGTTGGTCGACTGGGATCTCCAGCTCAGCAACTGTTGCTTTTTGACGAATCGGAGTCCGCAGTCCCTCCTCGCGCTCACCGACTCTCGCTGGCTCTGGACCATATCCGCGCGAAGTTCGGCGACCACGCCTTGGTCTGGGGACGAACCTTGCAATGACGACTCCCCCGTTCGTCCACCTCCATGTCCATTCCGATTATTCGCCGATGTGCGGCGTGTCGTCACTGAAAGAACTCTGTACCTTGGCGCAGCAGCACGGGTCACCGGCCATGGCCTTGACCGATACGAACGGCTTGTACGGAGCAATTCGGTTTATCGAGCAGGCGAAGCAGCAGGGTCTCCGGCCGATTCTCGGTGCCGAACTGACGACCGACGACCATCGCGCGGTCTTGTTGGCCAAAACACCGGACGGTTACGCCAACCTCTGTCGCGTGCTGTCGGAACGGCATTGCAATCCAGCGTTCGACTTTCTCACGTCAGTCTCCTGCTATCGCAATGGCCTGGTCATCTTCACGAGCGACAAAGAGGCGCTCATGGCCTGGGCCAAAGAATCGCGGCAAGACCTCTATGTTGAGTTGACACCGGGTCCGGCTATGCCTGATGCCCTCCTCTTAAGCCGTCATATCGATCTCCCGCCCGTCGCTACCAATCGCGTGTACTTTTCTCGTGCGAATGGCTTTACCACGCATCGTCTATTGCGTGCCATCGCCCTCAACACGACCCTATCACGATTGCCGCAAGAAGCCTGCTGTACGCCCACGCAATGGCTGATGCCGCCCGCGCTCATGATGTTTCAGTTTCCGCATGTCTCTGAGGCAGTGGAAAACACCGTTCGCATTGCCGAGGCCTGTCACAGCGACTGGCGTTTCGGTGAGACCATCTTTCCTGCCTTTCGCCGACTGACCGATGAAGAAGCGTTTTGGACACTCAAAGACAAAACCTATGCCGGAGCACAGGATCGATACGGTGCCGTCACACAGGAGGTTCGGGACCGGATTGAAAAAGAGCTGGCGATCATCCGAGGAAAACGCTTCGCTCACTATTTTCTTGTCGTGGAGGAGATTGTCACGGCGTCAAAGCGAACCACCTGTGGACGCGGTTCAGTCGCAGCCTCCATCGTTTCGTACTGTCTTAACAT
>JBKKBQ010000136.1:0-7296 GCA_046714015.1 Nitrospira sp. | reverse complement strand
GTTTCGGGCTTGCCGTCTTCAACGGCTCGGCGTCCGACAATGGAATCAAGGTTTTGACCGGCATCGGGTCCCGGCAATCCATAGATTTCAGCGGGTCGACGGTCGAAACGTTCAACACGAATACGGCGGCCATGGTTGATGCGGTCGATGAAGCATTCCCGGATACCTGGACGCCCCTCGCGGAGAGTCTGTACGACGCGGTGCGATACGTGGCCCAGATCAACTCCGCCTATTATCCCACCGCCTATACATTTCCCATTGCGTTTTCAGGCGGGGGATCGAGTGGCGTCGCTTTTCGAGGGACCGGTGTCGGGTCGGTCGGCGGCAGTGAAGTCTCCGCCCTGATTTCGGGAGAAAACTGTCCGTCCGGCTACATTGCCAGCGCCTGCGGACGTGATCCGTACTTCTTCGGGGCCAATCACACGCCGGCCTGGGCGAGTACCTCCCAAGTCGTCAATTGCTGTAAGACATTCATTCTCGTGTTCACAGATGGCGAACCAACGCAGGATCTGAACATTCCGAGCGGCTTGCGGGACAATTCCTACAACGGGGTCGACTGCATCAACAGTGATGGTGCTACACCGCCCCGTCCGGTTGATGGGACGTGTAACACCCATCCGGATACGCCCTTCAGTGTCTTGCTAGCAGAGCACAAGACCGATTACCTGAGCAGTGGCAGCGGCTATTTGGACTCCGTCGCCTATTGGGCGCACACCAATGACATGCGTCCCTGCAGCGGGACTGGTGATGGGACGATTGCGGTGCTCGGTGTCACCGGCCATTGCTTGCCTGGCACTCAGAACGTCACGGTCTATACCTTCTTTGCCTTCGGGAACATCAACGGGCGCGGCATCTTAGCGCAAACGGCCAGACTGGGTGGATTCGAGGACGCCGATGGCGACAACATTCCGGATCCTGGTGAGTGGGACAAGGAGAATAACTATACCGGAGCATCTGGCGGGGACGGCATCCCTGATGCCTATTTCGAGTCGTCTGATGTGGACGACATTCAGGATAAGATGCTGGCGACGCTCTCTAGTATTGTCAGGAAGAGCTCGTCTGGTGCAGCGGTCTCCGTCTTGGCGACTTCGAGTACTGGTGAGGGCGCGCTCTATCAAGCCTATTTCTATCCGAGCACGCTTGAGGCGGATACGAACAAGGATGTGACCTGGACCGGCTATACCCAGAGCCTGTGGGTCGACACGTTCGGCAATCTGCGTGAGGATACGGTCGTTGATGGGAAACAGGACTACAAAACCGATCTTATCGTGAAGACGCGTCTCGATGCGGGAACCGGTATCGTCTATGTGGATAAGTATAAGGATGCGGACGGCAACGGGCTGGCGGACGATACGAACTCCGACGGCCAGATCACGCAGGCCGACTGTTATGAATGCAGTAAACTGCTCAGCGACATCAAGCCGATCTGGGAGGCGGGCAAACAGCTGGCTCTGAAGAATGCGAGCGACAGGACGATCTTGACCTGGGTCGACGACGATCATGATGGCGTGGTTGACAGCGGGGAGCAGATGGATTTCAGCACCACCAATTCCAGCTCGCTGGCTCCGTATCTGCGGGTTGAAGCGGCTCCATATACGGCCAACGCCATCATCAATTTCATTCGTGGGTGCGAAGTGGCAGACTGCGCCGATCAAGCGGGTTTGCGAGACCGTCGACTTCAGGTGCCGTCGGGGAGTCATACGCTCAAGGTGTGGAAGCTGGGGGATGTTATTAATGCGCCCCCGACGATCGTCGCGGCGCCAAGGGATCGCTATGACATTATCGAGGGAGATTCTAGCTACACGGACTTCTTTAAAAAATATCGAACCCGTCGGCAGGTCGTCTACATAGGCGCCAACGACGGAATGCTTCATGCGGTCAATGTGGGCTTTTACCATCCGGGGGATGATCCGGCCACCACCACCGTCGTGGAGCATGGCCGATTCACTCGCACCGCCACCGACAACAGCAGTGGCCCTCTACTGGGCGAAGAGCTGTGGGGATTCATTCCGTACGAATTGCTGCCGCACTTGAAATGGTTGACGCGATCGGACTATCAACACGTGTACTACGTTGACATGCCTCCCATAGTCAAGGATGTTAGAATCTTCAGCGATGATACGGACCACCCCAAGGGTTGGGGCACAGTGTTGATCGGTGGTTTCCGTTTAGGTGGTAGCTGCGGAGCCTGCACGGCCGGAGGTGGCGGGCCGCCGATGGGTGTGACTGTTAGCGGAACCGACTATTATTTCTATAGCGCCTACTTCGTGTTAGATATTACTAATCCGGAGGTCCCGCCGAAACTCCTCTGGTCGTTTTCGCCCAGTAACCTGGGACTTACAACCAGTGTGCCCACCGTCGTCCGCGTGAATCCCACGGCGGACTTCCATACCGATAAAACGAACGCGAAGTGGTACATGGTCACCGGGTCTGGGCCGACAGGCTATGACGGCAGAGCGGGCCAATCTTCCAAGCTGTTCGTCGTCGACATGGCGGTCGGACCTTCCTCGGTCAGCACGATGAACGTCGGAAGCGCCAACGCTTTTATCGGCGATATGACCGCGCTGGATCGCAACCTCGACTACCGAACCGATGTGGTGTACTTCGGTCGAGCTATAAATGACGGTTCGCCACCATGGAGAGGGAAGGTCTACCGGCTGACGATGGGATCCACCGCTCCGTTCGGCGGAGCCACGACCCCTGCGTCGTGGGGGATTTCATCGGGAGGAGGCCGGGTGCCGACGGAAATGCTTGACACGATCGGAGTCTTGACACCGGTCGATATGGGCCCGGTCATTGTGGCGCCGAGCATCGCCATCGACGATGCGGCCAAGGCCTGGGTCTTTGTCGGCAGTGGACGCTATTACAGCGGAGCCGACAAGACCGATATGTCGACCCAATACTTCGTCGGGCTGAAAGATTCGGTCCTGAATGGAGACTGCAACCAATCCAGTACAACGAACTGCGAAGCGGACGATTTGGTCGATGTCACGACCGCGACAGTCTGCGTCATCGGCTATGGGAACTGCGGGCAGACAGCGGGAACTGACCAGGTGACAGGAGTGACCGGAGCGACGACGATGGCGCAACTCATCGCTCTCGTCGGTTCTAAGGACGGATGGTTTACCAAGCTTCTGCCGACCACGGGACCTGGAGTGGGTGAACGGGTGTTGAATGCCGCAGCGGTGTTCGGCGGTATCGTGTTCTTCCCGACGTTTACGCCGACGAACAATATCTGTGCTTCAACGGGAAGCAGCAATTTATATGCGCTCTTCTACAGAACCGGCGGTCCATATACTACGCCAATCGTTGGTTCGACGACCGGGACCGGAGGGATCCAAAACGTAAATCGGTCCACATCCCTAGGGTCCGGATTGGCGTTTGGAGCGGTTCCACATGTCGGCTCGGGTGCAGATGGAACCAATCCCTACAGACTGTTTATCAATAACAGTACCGGTGCGTTGGACGGAAGGGATGTGGACTTGGCGATCGATCCAAGATCGCGGTTCGCCTCATGGATCAACCAGTAACTGGACAGAACGTCTTATGTTAGGCAGGGGGGATTTTCCCCCTGCCTTGATAGGATATGCCTCCAATGCTCTTTGTGCTCTTGATCGCTTGGATTGCCTTCACCGGTTGTTCGCGACCTGACGATTGGAATCCCATACCTGCCAACCAACCATCTTTTTCCGGAATCAGAAACGTCACGATCGTTCCCAACCCGATGGCCCGAACGACACCGCTGACGGTCTCAATCGAGACAGACGAGGCTCAAGGAGAAACATTACTCTATCGGTATCAATGGTTTGTGAACAAGATCGCTGTGCAAGGCGCGATGGCGTCCTCGTTCGATACGTCCGCCCTTCGTCGGGGTGATATGATCCATGTTGAAGTGACTGTTTCCGATGTCAAAGGAGGCAGTGCATCATTCCGGACATCACCTGTGGCAGTGCCGAACGCTCTGCCCGTCATCAAGAGCGTCGTACTCGAACAGGATTTCACAATGGCGGGCCGCCGTCTCTTGGCGAAGGTTGAAGCGTTCGACGCCGATCAAGACGAGATCCAATTCGAGTTTCGCTGGTTGCGTAACGACAAAGTCGTATCGGAAGGGCCAGACAATGTTTTTGACGTAACGGATGTGGGCCAGAACGATCTTGTCACCGTCGAAGCCACACCGCACGATCGGGATGGAGCCGGGATGCCGGTTCGTGCCACGCCGCTGGTATCTGGCAACAATCCTCCAAAAATCTTGTCAACGCCAATGATGATGGCTAATGCGGAATCGTATGAATATGCCGTAGAAGCAAAGGATCCTGACGGAGACGCGGTGGTCTTTGAATTGGAGACCGCTCCGGACGGAATGACCATCAATCGCGCCACGGGGATTTTAACCTGGAAGCTTTCCCCTGCCATCCAAGGAACGCACCATGTAAAGGTCCTGGCTCTTGATGGAAAAGGGGGCAGGACATGGCAGGAGTTCGATCTCTCCATTCCGACGAACGTGCGGTCTCCGCAAGAGACTCCCCGTAACGGTTAGCCGCACGTGATCGAAAAACCGGTGCATGAGTCCCCGTTCTCTTGTTCGTCCCTTCCACAATTTGGTACACTATCAAAAAGAGGGTACCTGAACGAAGCGTGCGTAAACTCAAACTACGAGAAGGCACCAATACCGCCGTCCTATTCGGTCACCATGACCGGCATCTCAAGTTGATCGAAGACGAGTTGGGTGTCCGGCTCTCTGCCCGTGGGGAAGAACTCACACTGGACGGTCTTCCCGAAGCTGTCCGTCAAGCGGAACGCATCCTCGTCGAACTTGCCTCCCTGACCGACCAAGGGATATCACTCCAAGCTGAAGATGTAACCCATGCGCTCAGCGCGTTGCGTCGGACCCCCGAGGCCTCGGTCAAGGATGTGCTCGGCGAGTCGGCCATGATCGTCACCAAAAAACGTTTCGTCGGCCCTAAGTCGCCCACACAGAAGGCCTACATCGAAGCGATCGAGCAACACGATATTGTCATCGCCATCGGACCGGCTGGAACGGGGAAGACGTATCTAGCCATGGCCATGGCCGTCAGTGCGTTGATGAACAAAGAGGTGAGTCGGATTATTCTTGCGCGGCCGGCGGTTGAGGCAGGGGAGAAACTTGGTTTCCTCCCCGGCGATATCTACGAGAAAGTGAATCCCTATCTGCGGCCGCTCTACGACGCGCTGTTTGACATGATGGATATGGAGCGGGCGAATCGCTTGATCGAGCGGGGAGATATTGAAATTGCTCCCCTGGCGTTCATGCGCGGGAGAACGCTCAATGATTCGTTTGTCATCTTGGACGAAGCACAAAATGCCACGGCAGAGCAGATGAAGATGTTTCTCACCAGGCTGGGGTTCCATTCCAAAGTGGTCGTGACCGGCGATATCACACAAGTCGATTTACCGAGCGAGCGAGTGTCCGGCCTCATTCAGGTGAAGGACATTCTCCGCAACATTGATGGGATTGAGTTCGTGTACTTCGATGAAAAGGATGTAGTCCGACATCGACTGGTTCAAGAAATTATCAAGGCCTATGATCGTCATCAGCCGGTACACGGCAGTGATGCTCGGCATGCTCGCGGGCAGGTCTTGTCTCACCAACGTCCATCGTCCAATCCTCGCAAGTCGCCCGCGTCCGGCTCGTCGACGGGCGATCTACCCAGCAGTTCTCATTGATGGCAGTCTATCTTCGCGTGCGTCTCACGCGGCTTGCCGTCCGACAAACCACACTGGCCCATCTAGCCGAACGTGTGTTATCGGCAGTCGGAGAGTCTTGCACGGAACTCAGCCTAGAATTGATTGGGGATAGACGCATGCGACGGCTGAACCGCGAGTACCGCAAGAAGGATCGACCTACTGATGTCCTGGCTTTCCCTACCCGTGAGGCCGCCATGCCGCGAGGTGTGCGTCTTGTTACCCCCATGCTTGGTGATGTCGTGATTTCGCTACCGACCGCCGTTCGCCAAGCAAAGGTAGCCGGACGATCGATCGACAATGAGCTGGCAATGCTATTGGTGCACGGAGTGCTCCATCTCTGCGGATACGATCATGAGCGTAATCCACGAGAAGCGGCGCGCATGTCGCGTCGTGAACGAGCCCTGTTTCGTCTGATTTCTCCAGTGCCTTGCATGGTAACTTTGCGTATTGGACGGCAAACACGAGGTGGTTGACAATGGGATGGTTTCACCGGCTGAGCGAAGGGCTTGGCAGAACACGTAATGTCGTGCAGCAGTCCCTGGATCGATTCCTCGGACGTGCACCGGACGAAGAACTTCTTGAAGATCTGGAGGGGGCGCTGCTCGCTGCCGACCTTGGCGCCAGCGCCGTCGCTCGTTTGATGCAGCGGGTCAGGGAAGAGACGCGCGGAGCGGACGCACAAACTTCGGAAGGCGTTCAGAATGTCTTAAGTCGGTCGCTCTATAACATTCTGAAATCCGTATCGGGTCCTACCATCGATCAGCTGGTCAACGAAAGCCCTAAACCGTTTGTCACGCTTGTCGTCGGAGTCAACGGCGTAGGAAAAACAACCACCATCGCCAAAATCGCACAGCGGATGGTGCAGGCCGGGCGGCGACCTCTCCTTGTGGCGGGAGATACCTTTCGTGCAGCCGCCATCGATCAACTTCAAGTGTGGGGGGATCGGGTCGGAGTGGAGGTGATTCGCCAACGACACGGTGCAGATCCGGCTGCTGTGGCCTTCGACGGCATCGTTGCCGCCAAAGCCAGAATGGTGGACATGGTCCTCGTTGATACGGCCGGCCGCTTGCACACCAAGTCCAACCTGATGGACGAGCTGCGGAAAATAAAACGGGTGATCGCCCAGGAATTACCCGGCGCGCCACATGAAGTATTGTTGGTCCTGGATGCCACCGTCGGACAGAACGCGCTGACCCAGGCTCGTCAGTTTCACGAGGCGGTTGGGATCACTGGACTTGTTCTGACGAAGCTCGATGGCACCGCCCGAGGGGGTATCGTCGTAGCGATTGCCGAAGAACTGAAGCTTCCCCTGCGCCTCATCGGTGTGGGAGAGGGGGCCGATGACCTCCAGGACTTCAACGCCGAGGCGTTTGTGGCGGCTCTGTTCGGACAGTCGATGTCCCGCTCATAAACCACGCATTGTCTTCTCATTATTTACGGCATCGTGCTATTCTCTTTTCGTAGGGTACAGATTATCACGTGCAGGAGGGCCGGCAGCGATGATCAAAGTCTTGAGCGTGGACGACGATCAGATGAATTGCGATCTGTTTCAAAGTGTGCTCACCCGTCACG
>JBKKBQ010000135.1:0-12679 GCA_046714015.1 Nitrospira sp. | reverse complement strand
CGATTCGTTCGATCTGCTCTTTCACGGTCCGCATGACGGCTTCTGCCTCGAGGCTTGTCGCCGTCGGCTTCGCATCGATCAGCTTGTCGATTCGAACGGAGTAGTAGGGGTCGGTCTGAATGTATTTGGTGATTTTCGCTTTGGCGATACCCTGCACCAAAATCTTGATGCGTTCATCCGGCAGCTTCAACATCCGCATGATGATGCCGACGGTGCCGATCGCGTGGATGTCTTTTGGAGCGGGATTCTCGACGTCGAGCGCTTTTTGGGTCGCGAGAAAGATCATCCGATTGCCGGCAAGGGCCGCTTCGATGGCCTTGATCGACATGTCGCGTCCGACGAACAGGGGAAGCACCATGTACGGAAAGACGACAATATCCCGGACCGGCAACAGCGGGAGCTGACTGGGAACCTCAATATTTTGGGGAGGCTGAATTTCTTGTTCGTTTGGGTCGGTCATGGGCCTGCCTGTTCTTTATTGCGCGATGTACCAGGTCGGACAATCCGACCACTCTCAAGCCGGGTGTAGAATGGTCGTTGCCGGGAATCTCGCGACTGGGCGCCTCACCGCGACCGATAGGATCATCCTCGACGATTGTTCGATGCGGTGTGCATTCTGCTCGAAAGGTAGTCGCGGAATTCCGCTCCCAATGCCGGGTTCTTCAGCGCGAATTCAACGGTGGCGATCAAGAAGCCCAGTTTGTCTCCAGCGTCATGGCGCTGTCCTTCGACCTCAAGCGCATACATCGGAGATTTTTTTGCCAGTGTCTTGAGTGCATCGGTCAACTGAATTTCTCCGTTCTTTCCAGGAGCGGTTTTTCTCAGGATCGGAAAGATTTCCGGAGGAAGGATATACCGGCCGATTACGGCGAGCGTGGATGGGGCATCGGTGGGCGATGGTTTCTCAATCAAATCCTCGACCCGATGGAGACCGTGAGCGAGACGTTTGGGGGTCACAATTCCGTACCGGCTGACGTCTGCCTTGGGAACCTCCTGCACCCCGAGCACCGCCCCATGACGTTTTTTATAGATGTGGATCAATTGCGCGAGCGCTGGGACATCGGCGTCGATGATTTCATCCCCGAGAATGACGGCGAAAGGTTCATCGCCGATCAGGTGTTGCGCGCACAGTACGGCATGCCCTAAGCCGAGGGCTTCGGATTGCCGCACGTAACAGAAGTTCGCGAGGTTCGAGATCTGTCGGATTTGATGGAGCACCTGACTCTTGCCGGTGCCTTTCAAATTTTCCTCCAACTCGACGGAACGATCAAAGTGATCTTCGATGGCGCGTTTCCCGCGGCCGGTAATCACGATAATGTCTTCGATGCCCGAGGCCACCGCTTCTTCGACCGTATACTGAATGAGCGGCTTGTCGACCAGCGGCAGCATCTCTTTGGGGGACGCCTTGGTGGCGGGAAGGAACCGTGTCCCAAGGCCCGCGGCGGGAATGATTGCTTTTCTGACCGTCTGACGCGACATGGAAGGATACTATGTGATGGGATGTGTGAAGTCAAGAAACAGACGAACTCATCGCATCGAAGGCCACGTGTCGTGTCCGTGAAAAGAAGACACGAGCGATGCTCACGAACGAGCGCTGTGTCGTGCCATTTCTCCGGAAGGCGGGTGACTGTCACGAGCGAGGCGATCATGGCATCGGGATCAGAGCGGAGCAAGATGTACGCGCGTCGAATGAGAGGACGGGACGCTCCTTTACAATGCAGAACCACCTCAATATAATCCGGAAGTTTTGCGCGTGCGGCGCAGTCGGGTCGTGCGAAGACATTCGCGTGGGAGAACTGCTTGGCTGTGGATTCCCGACGAGGGTGCGCGTGCGGTTCAGCGCGTTCTCCAGAGCGGGACAAACTGACTCGTAGGGAATCGGCGTCCGGTCGATAACAGTGAGAACCTGTGTGATGATTCCAACCGCATCCTCCAGCTCCATGCTTCGCCACAGGAATCCTTATCGGTGACCGAGCATGCCGTCTACAGGCCTCGATCGTTCGTGGTCGCGGTCATGGTTATCTCAGTGTTGTGGAGCGTCCTCGAAGCACTCGCGCAGGCACCTGAACTCAAGGTTGCCTCGATTGAGATTCGGGGAGCCAAACGAATCGAAGTGTCGGCGATCGCCGGTCGGCTCACGCTGAAAGCCGGCGATCGCTATACGTCGGACACGGTGCGCGGACAAGTGAAGATTTTATACGACACGGGGTTTTTTGAGGATGTGCGGGTTGAAACCGAATCGATCGGCGGGGCGATGGCGGTGATCTTCGTCGTGCAGGAGAAGCCCTTTATCACCGAGATCGTCTTCGACGGGAACCAACAGTTGACCGACGAAAAGCTGAAGGAAAAAACGACCATCAAGAGCCAGACATTTCTTGATCAACAACAGGTGAAGGAAAGCGCCGAGACCATCCGCCTGGCCTACCAACACGACGGCTATTACAACGCACAGGTTGTTCCAGTGATCGAGGCGTTGGATGAGGATCGGAAGCGCCTGACCTTCCATATTACGGAGGGAGAGAAGGCCAGGGTCAAGACGGTGACATTCGAAGGGCTGCGCGCGGCGACGAAGAGCGAGATGCTCAATGTCATGTCGACTCGGGAGTGGATCCCATGGTACGGCTTGCTGACGAGATTCAAGTTGCCGTCGGTCGTGTCCGACGCAGGTGTCTTGAAGCGTGAAGAGCTGACCAATGATGTGGAGCGAATCAAGGAAGTGCTGCTGAACAAAGGCTACTTCAATGTTCGGGTCGGTCAACCGTCGGTGGAGCTCACCGAAGATAAAAAATGGTTCACCGTCAGCTACCCCATCACCGAGGGAGAGCCGTTCACCATCGCAGAAATAGGGTTTCGAGGGCACACGGTGTTTGAAGACCCCGAGCTTCGAGCGGGATTGAGGATCAAGGATGGGGAGATCTTCCAGCGTGCCAAGATCCGAGATGAGATCTCACGGATTACCGATCTGTACGGAAGTAAGGGGTATTCGTTCGCCGAAGTCGTACCCAATGTGAATCCGAACAATGAGGAACGGACGGTCGGCATCACCTTCAGCATCAAAGAAGGGGAGATGATGCGAATCCGGCAGATCAATATCTACGGGAATGACAAGACGCGAGACAACGTGATTCGCCGAGAAATACGAGTGGATGAACAGGATGTAATCGACACCGCCTCCCTCAAGCGAAGTTTCCAACGATTGAACAACTTGAATTTCTTCGAAACGGTCGAAATTCTGCCCGCGCAAGTGGCACCCGACAAGGTCGATCTAAATGTGCGGGTGAAGGAAAAACCGACGGGGATGTTCAGTCTCGGCGGTGGGTTCAGTACGCTGGATCGACTGGTGGCGATCGCCGATGTTACACAGGGGAACTTGGGCGGATATGGCTATATGGGGCGTATCCGTGGGCAGCTGGGCCAGCGAAGGAGTCTCGGGTCCATCACCTTTCGCAATCCCTATTTGAATGACTCCTTGACCTCATTACAAATAGACGGCTACCGCAGTATCACCAATTACCTTTCCTATTTTGAGGAACGGACCGGCGGAAACGTCACCCTTGGCCGCTGGTTATCGGAATATGTGACAGGGAGCGTCAGTCTTTTTGGCGAGCAAATCACGTTCAAGGACCCTCAAGAAGGTATTTGCATTCCGGGAAGGGAGCTGGTGCCGATCGTGTGTAAGCAGTTGGGAACGCGGTCGTCGACAGGATTTCGGACGGCGCTGTTCAGAGATACCAGAGACTACTATATCGATCCCAGAACCGGCTGGCGTTTCGGCGGAGGGTTCGATGTCGGCACACCTTATATGGGCGGAAGCAACAACTTCATCAAGTATTATGTGGATGTCATCAAAGTCACGCCGCTTCCTTTCGATATGAGGATTTCAGTACGGGCTCGTTACGGAGAGGTTCAAGCGCTCGGGGGAACTGAAATTCCACTGAACGAGAGGTTCTTTGTGGGCGGCATCAACACCATGCGCGGGTTTGCCTTCGGCCGGGCCGGTCCCACGGTTCCTACGACGCGTGCTCCGTTCGGTGCCGCCAAGCAATTGATCTTCAACACCGAACTGATTTTTACGATTTCGTCTGAGGCGAAATTGAACGGGGTGCTCTTTTTTGACTATGGGAAGGGCTTTGACGACGGCGAGCCGTTGTCGATCAATTTGAGACCGGCCGCCGGCTTAGAGGGACGGTGGATCTCTCCCTTTGGTCCCCTGCGTGTCGCGTATGGGATCAACCTTGACGCACGAACCGGTGAACGATTCGGGGTGTTTGAGTTTACGATCGGGACCTTATTCTAGTCGGAGTCTTGGCGTGGTACGTTGGAACGAGAATCAGTGCAAGCCATGGACGGGACGGATCGAATGGGCGATGATGTCCGCTGCGGTCATCATCATGCTGGTTCTCAGTGGATGTGCCGGAAACGGGGGCAAAATCGACGGCAAGATCGGCGTGATCAATTCACAGCGCTTACTCAACGAGACGAGTGCGGGCAAGAAGGCCAAAGAGAATTTGACCGGCTTTTCGAAAAATCGACAGGCGCTGATGGAATTAGAGGAAAAGGAGTTGCGACGGATGGAAGAGGACTTCGTCAAGCAGTCCTCCATCCTAAGCCCCGCCGCGAAACGAGATCGGGAAGAACAATTTCGCCGGCGCATGCAAGAGTACCAGCAAAAGGCCGCGGAATTGAATCGGGAAGTCCAAGAAAAACAAAAAGACGTACTGGAAGGGTTTCGTGACAAGGTCGAAATGATCGTTGCGAAAGTCGCCAAGCGTTTCGGGTTGCAGGTTGTGGTCGACAAGAGTAAGGGTGGTCCGACTATCTATCATGAAGAAGGTCTGGACATTTCGGGCGTGGTCGTTGAGGAGTTCAACCGCGAATATCCCTAGTTGATGCGGAATAACTCGGTTGATGCCAGAATAACTTTAGGATGCTCAAACAGGCTGTCCAGCAAGGCCGCAGCAAGCGAAGAGGCGAGGCGTACGCTTCGGTACGTTGAGCCTCTGAGCGATGCGAGAACGCCGCCGGCAGACTTTTTCAGCATCCTGCTAATCGCTGCGGGAGGTAGGTCATGACGAGTACAGTGAGAGTGATCGTGGTAGCCGTCGCGTTGTTGCCGGCACAGTGGGTTGGGCCGCTCTATGCTGGGGAGGCGGTTCGGGTCGGGGTCATGGATCAGCAGAAGGTGATGGAACGAACGAAGGCCGGGAAACAGGCCTTGGAAGATGTGAAGGGATATTCCATGACCAGAGAGAAGATCATTCGTGTCGATGAGCAAGAACTCAAAGAATTGGATCAGGCCTTTCGAGATCCGAACGCCAAACTCACCGACCAAGCAAGACAAGAGAAAGAGGAGCAGATGCGGAGTAAGATGGAGGCGTATCAGCGCCGTCTTCAAGAGTTTAATCGTGAAGTTCAGCAAAAACAGCGCGAGATGGTCGCGGAATATGGGCAGAAGATCGCCGCTGCTGCGCAGGCTGTGGCGCAGAAAGATGGATGGACGGCCATCCTCGACAAAGGTAATGAGGCGCTCATCCGTATCGTCTTGTATCATCAGCCGACGTTGGATGTGACGGACTCGGTCATCACGGAATTTGACCGGCAGAATCCTTAAACCGCAGCACTATCTGGGATAGAGAGGAGGCAGGGCCAATGGCATCGGTTGAGGCGACTGAGATTCAGGCGTTACTTCCCCACCGGTATCCCTTCTTGCTGGTGGATCGAATCAAAGAGTTTGAACCGCACAAGAAGATCGTTGGGTTCAAAAATGTGACGGTGAATGAGCCGTTCTTTCAAGGACATTTCCCCGGGCGCCCTGTGATGCCGGGGGTGCTGATTATCGAAGCGATGGCGCAAGTGGGTGGCGTGCTGGTCTTCAAGTCGGGGGGGACGGTCGGAAAAACCGTCATGTATCTGACGGGTATCGACGAAGCAAAATTTCGGCGCACCGTGGTGCCGGGTGATCAGCTCCGTCTTGAGATCGAAGTACTGAAGAAGCGTCCGCCGTTCTGGAAAATGCAGGGGAAGGCCTACGTCGACAATGAGATGGTCTGTGAGGCCATGGTGACGGCCATGGTGATGGAAGAGAAAACAGGTCAATAGTGATGAGTCATGACTCGGTTGATTGTTGCAATGACCATTGACGAGTGAGGCTTTTTTATGGGGGCATGCGTGAAGATACATCCTACAGCGATCGTTCATCCCAAGGCCAGCCTCGATGGTGACGTGGAGGTGGGGCCATTCTGTGTCATCGGAGAGCATGTCTCGATCGGAAAGGGAAGCCGATTACTCTCCCATGTGACGATCGACGGGTGGACGGAGATTGGAGAACGGAACGAAGTGCACCCGTTTGCTTCGATCGGAGGTCCTCCACAACACCTTGGGTATAAGGGAGAGCCGACCAAGGTCGTCATCGGCCATGACAACATTATCCGAGAGTATGTCACGATCAACCGGGGGACCGTCCAAGGGGGTGGAGTGACCTCGCTTGGGTCGAAGGACATCCTCATGGCCTACGTGCATGTGGCCCACGATTGTCGGCTCGGCGACCATATTATTATGGCGAATGCCGCAAGCTTGGCGGGACACATCACCATCGGTGATCACGCGGTGATCGGAGGGCTGACCGGTGTCCTTCAGTTTGTGCGCATCGGAGACTACGTGATGGTCGGAGGGTGTTGTGCGATCGGCCAGGATATCCCTCCATTTACATTCGCAGCCGGCGGGTACCGCGCCCATCTGTACGGTCTCAATTCAGTCGGCTTGCAACGGCACGGGTTCTCGGCGGACCGGATCGCATTATTGAAGAAGGCGTTTGATCTGCTGTTCCGATCGGGCCATCGGACGGCCGAGGCGATTCGATTGGCCAAAAAGCAGTTCAAGGGCCAGGCCGATGTGACCAAGATCCTCACGTTTATGGAGGGGACCAAACGTGGAATCTCGCGGGCTGTCAGCCCTGACCTGGAACGCGATTTCGATCAACAGGTGTGATATCAGCCGCTATGCATCCGGCCATGCCCATACCAGACGGTCGAATCGGGGTGATCGCCGGAAACGGACGATTCCCGATCATCTTTGCCGATAACGCCCGCAAGATGGGCCTTCAAGTTTACGCGGTGGCTCACGAGGGCGAAACCGAACCGGAACTCGAACAACACGTCGATCGGATCCATTGGGTCAAGATCGGCCAACTCAACAAGCTGATCAACGCGTTCAAGGCCGACGGCGTCCGGAACGTGGTCATGTTGGGGGGCGTCAAGAAAACTTACGTCTATAGCCATGCCCGCCCTGATTTTCGCGTGCTGGCTCTGGCCACAAAGTTGGTCCTCTGGAAGGATGATGATATCCTACGCGCACTGGCAGCCGAACTCGAAAAGGATGGCATTACCATTTGTGAATCGACATTCGGGCTGGAAGGGATTTTGGTTGAGGAAGGGACGCTCACGTCCCGCCAACCGACCAAGAAAGAATGGGTGGACATCCGCTATGGCTGGGACGTGGCCAAAGAGACCGGACGCCTCGACATCGGCCAATGTGTCCTGATTAAAGACCGAGTTGTTGTGGCGGTCGAAGCGGTCGAAGGAACGGATGAAGCGATCAAGCGGGGAGGCGAACTGGCCAAGAGCGGCGCCGTGGTGGTGAAGCGGAGCAAGCCGCAGCAGGATCTCCGGTTTGACCTGCCGGCCGTGGGTCCCAGGACGATCGAGGTCATGCAATCCGTCAAAGCGTCGGTGTTGGCTGTCGAGGCTGGTCGATCCGTCATACTGGATCGGGAATTGCTTCTCCGCACTGCGGAGAAAGCCGGCATCGCTGTTGTGGGGCTTGCTCGCGAAGAGGAGCCGAGCCCGAGGACCTGAGTCAACGGAGAAGTTTCGGAATCTAAAGATCTGTTGATCTATTGATTGCCGAAATTCAACAATCAACAATTTGTCAAATCAACAGATCAGCAGATTCCTCAAATTCAGACAAACAAGAGATGTATGGTCAAGCTCCGTGCCGGTGTCATTGGGGTCGGGCATCTGGGTCAACACCATGCACGGCTCTATGCCTCAGTGCCGGATTCGACGCTGGTCGGCGTGATCGACCAAGACCAGGGGCGCGCCTCTGTCATTGCCCAGAAGCATGGCGTACAGGTATTCAGCGACCTGTCTGACTTCTTGAAGCAGGTCGATGCCGTCAGTATCGCCGTGCCAACGTCCGGTCACTATTCCGTCACCAAAGCCTGTCTCGAAGCCGGGAAGCATGTACTGGTGGAGAAACCGATCGCCGTACAACCGGTCGAGGCACGGGAGCTGGTGGGGTTGGCAAAGCGCAGTCGATGTACGCTGCAAGTGGGACATAGTGAGCGTTTCAACCCGATTATGCAGTTGATGCGGCCACACATTGGGAAACCGGTGTTGTTCGAGTGCCATCGACTAGGGGCCTACAGCGGGCGTGGCACCGACGTTGATGTCGTCTTAGATTTGATGATTCATGATCTTGATTTGGTGCTGTCTTTCGATCCAGGCCCAGTCGAAGAAGTGCGAGCCACTGGAGTCACGGTGCTCTCGTCCAGCCGTGATGTTGCCAATGCACGTGTCCAGTTTACAAGTGGGTGTGTCGCCAACCTTACCGCAAGTCGAATCTCACCGAAAGCCATGCGACAGTGGCATGTATTCCACGTTGATAGGTGCGTGTCGGTCGATTTCCAGTCCCGCATGGGAGTGATCGGACGCCGATCGGTTGAGTCTGGTGGGAAGCCGATGGTGGCGGTTGAAGAGGTGCAAGCCGGAGACGGTGAACCTCTAAAATTACAGCTTGAATCGTTCCTCCATGCGATTCGCTCGGAATCTCGCCCGATCGTATCCGGTGAGGATGGGGTCGCTGTTCTGGAGCTGGCCCATCGCGTGCTGTCGGCGATGGAAATGTCCGTGCATCAGCAGACGTGAGCCCCTCTCTACGGGTCGATCGTCACGTGCCTTCTCGGCTGCGTGCATCAAATCGTGGTGACTGCCTGTGCGCTCATAAATCGTCATGGCCCGTATTCTGATCATTACCGGCGAAGCTTCCGGCGACCTTCACGGAGCCAATCTTGCCAAAGCGCTGAAAGCGCGCGATCCCCAGGTCTCATTGGGAGGCATCGGTGGACGCGCGATGGAGGCGGCCGGTGTGCGAATGGTGGAGGAAATGGGGCGATTTGACGTCATTGGTATGGTCGGTCCCTTCGCGTTGGTGTCGATCATCCGGCGGTTTATCACGATGCGGCGGTTATTCCGTTCGAAACAATGGGACACGGTGGTGTTTATCGACCACCCGGGTCTCAATCTGCGCTTTGCGTATTTTGCCAAAGCGGCCGGTCTGCGGGTGGTGTACTATATCGCGCCGCAGATTTGGGCCTGGGCTCCTTGGCGGATTCGTTGGATCAAACAGCGAGTCGATCATGTCCTCGTCATACTGCCTTTTGAGAAGTCCATCTACGATGACGCGGGTGTGCCCTGCACGTTTGTCGGTCATCCCATATTGGATGCAGTCGAGGGGTCCTTCGATCGGATGGCCCTTCGTGCCAAGTTTGGCTTCTCTCCTGATAAGCGTCTGATCGCCTTGTTGCCGGGGAGCCGAGCCCATGAAGTGCAGGTGCTGCTGCCGATCCTTATCGAGGCGGCGGAGAAACTGGCAGGGCGCGAGCCTGAAACGAAGTTTTTGTTGGCACAGGCCTCCACGATTCACGATAATCTGTTGCAGCCTCTCTTGGCGCAGAGCACGGTTCCGATCATGGTGGTGAAGGAGCAGACCAATGAAGTGATGGCCATGTCGGATCTTGTGCTGGTCGCCTCGGGCACGGCAACACTTCAGGCAGCTGTGGTGGGCACGCCCATGGTGTTGTTCTATCGAACGACGGCGCTGACCTTTTGGCCTGCGACTTTTGTGCATCGTGTCCTGATTCGCGTCAAATGGATCGGGCTCGTGAATCTCGTCGCCGGTCGAACCGTCGTGTCCGAATTGATCCTATCGGCTGCGACGGGGCAGCGATTGTATGAAGAGGCGCGTCGGATCTTGGAAGATCCCTCAGCTTATACTGAAATGAAGCGGAACTTGGCGCAAGTACGAGAAGCCTTAGGTGAACCGGGCGCGTCCGTCCGAGCGGCAGAGGTGGTGTTGGCAGGATGTCGGGTGTAGCGCGATTTAAGCGGCTGATGAGTTATGTGAAACCGTACCGGATACGGTTCCTGGCGGCCTTTGCCTGCTCAGGTCTGGTGGCACTGCTCAGCGGGGCCTATGCCTGGCTTGCCAAGCCGGTGTTGGACGATATCTTCATCCAGAAAAACGAACAGATGTTACTGGTGCTGCCGTTGGCGCTCTTCGGGGTCGCGACCCTGAAGGCGGTGTTCAGCTACGGCGTGGGATATTTGATGGCCTATGTCGGCAATCGGGTCGTGGCGGACATCCGGCAGGAGTTGTTCCAGCGGCTGATGCGGCTGTCCATCGGATTTCATGATACCAATACCTCGGGACGCCTGGTCTCGCGGGTCGTGAACGACGTGGGGATGATGGCCAACGCCGCATCGAGCGTCGTGAAAGACATTTTCCAGAACGGTCTCACCTTCCTGGCGATGGTCGGCGTGATCCTCTATCAGAATTGGAGGTTGGCGGCGATCTCTCTGGTCGTGATCCCGCTGTCGGCACTGACGATGGTGCGGGTGGGGAAACGATTAAAGCGATTGGCGACCAGTGGACAGGAGCAAATGGGGGACATGGCCTCGACGCTTCAAGAAACGCTCGCGGGCATCCGAGTCGTGAAAGCGTTCGGGCGGGAGGAGGCGGAGGCTGAACGATTCAGGGAACGGAACCAAACCTTTCTCTCGACCACGTTGAAGTCCAATCAAGTCTGGTCGCTCGGCCACTCGCACATGGAAGTCATCGGCGTGATCGGTGTCGCGACCATTATCTGGTATGGAGGCTATCTGGTCATCCATGAGGCGATGACGCCCGGCGCGTTTTTCTCGTTCATGGCGGCGATGTTTATGGCCTATACCCCGATCAAAAAACTGTCGGGCGCCAATAATTTGATTCAACAGGCGCTGGCAGCGGCCGAGCGGGTCTTCGACGTGTTGGACTTGGAAACCGAGCAGTCTCAGAATCGCGGGACGGTCCCGTTGGCGGGAATCAATCGAGCGATCGAATTTCGGGGCGTCTCCCTGCGGTACGAGAATCAGACGATCCCGGCTCTCACCGATGTGGATCTCACGATTAAGCCCGGCGAAGTTGTGGCGCTGGTTGGGAGCAGCGGAAGCGGCAAGACCACACTGGTCAGTTTGCTGCCGCGTTTCTATGAGCCGACCGCCGGCGGCATTTTCTTAGACGGCCTCCCCTTGCCCTCGTACGAGTTGCAATCGCTGCGGGCTCATATCGGGATCGTTTCGCAAGAGATCGTCTTGTTCGATGATACCGTCCGCAGCAACATCGCCTTCGGAAGGACCGGTGCCTGCCAGCCCGACGTCGAACAGGCGGCGAAATCGGCCTATGCCCATGACTTTATTCTCCGGCTTCCGGAAGGGTACGATACGATCATCGGAGAACGAGGCCTCAAGCTATCGGGCGGCGAACGGCAACGATTGGCGATCGCACGAGCGATCCTTCGCGACTCGCCGCTCCTGATTCTCGACGAAGCGACCTCGGCGCTCGACACCGAGTCTGAACGGATCGTACAGCTGGCCCTGGCCAATCTGATGAAAAATCGAACGACACTCGTGATTGCGCATCGGCTCTCGACCATTCAAAATGCGGATCGAATCATCGTCTTGGATCGCGGAGCTATTGCTGAAATGGGCTCTCATGATGAACTGCTTCGGCAGAGGGGCGTCTATCACCGTCTGCATGCCATGCAATTTCAAGATGTAACCAGTGTCTGACGACATGAGGTGCTGAGTGCTGAGTGCTGAGTGTGGGAAGAATCTGAAGAAGCGGGCAGAACAGTGGGTGAAATTCTCTCTGTTGCCCCCGATTGCAGCGACTGCGATTCGAGGCATCGCACGCACGATGCGCTATGAGACTCGCGGGCACGAAGCGGTCGATGCCTTGTATCAAGAAGGACGGCACGTTATTCTCGCCTTTTGGCATGCCCAGCAGTTGATGATGCTGTTCGGCTATCGAGGAACCGGTTCCCATGTGTTGATCAGTCAGCATGGCGATGGTGAAATCATCGCCCGGATCATTGCCCGGTTCGGGCATGGGGCGGTGCGGGGATCGAGTACGCGCGGAGGCACCGGCGCACTTCGAACTTTGATCAAGCTTGGACGGTCAGGTCGGGATGTCGCGGTGACCCCCGACGGTCCCAAGGGGCCGCGTCACGTCGCCAAGCTTGGCGTCATTCATCTCGCCAAGGCGACCGGCCTTCCCATCGTGCCGCTGATCTTCGCCTGTTCAAAAAAAAACTCTTTGCGAGCTGGGATCGCTACATGGTCCCGTACCCGTTTTCGAAAGGCCTCTTTTGCTACGGACGTCCGCTCTGGGTCTCACGTGAGGCGGATGAGGCGGCGATCGAAGCAGCTCGTGTGGAACTTGAGACCGTGTTGAATCAGTTGACGGATCAGGCGGAAAAAGACATGGGTGTGAAAGGTAAGGCGTGAAATGTAAGAGGCGCAGGCATTAAACAGGGCGTCTCACCTTTTGCCTCGTACGGTTCACTTCGTTCTCATGTGGAAGC
>JBKKBQ010000134.1:0-17102 GCA_046714015.1 Nitrospira sp. | reverse complement strand
GCGTTCACCAGATCGATCCACGGATTTTTCCCATCCGCCGGTTCTCGTAAATACTTTTCAAAGAACCAGGCCATCATCGGCTTGTCCAACGGTTTTGCTTGGGCATTTTCCCGATACGACGGGGTGTTGAAGTCATATCCTGCTACGGGGTAAATCAACGCCTGATGCACGGGCAGCAGCTCGCCGCGCGCTCGCGCCATCAGACAGACCGCAGCCGCCAAATTGCCCCCGGCGCTCTCACCGGCCACGGCCACCATCGACGGGTCACCCTCGAAGGTGTCGGCGTTGCGCAACACCCACTGATAGGCCGCGTACGCGTCCTCATGGGCTGCCGGAAATTTGTGCTCCGGTGCCTTCCGGTATTCCACAGACACCACGATGGCATTCGCGGCTTTCGTGAGCGCCCGCGCCGACGCATCATAGGTATCGATTGTCGCAATCACCCATCCTCCCCCATGAAAATACACGATCACGGGGAACGGACCGCTGCCCTGGGGAGTATAGATGCGGATCGGGATATCCCCCCCAGGTCCGGGAATTATTTGATTCTTGGTCTTTCCAATCGAGAGGGGAGCCGTACTTTGCTTTCGTTGCCGCAGCAATGCTGCGACCGCGTCGGCGGGTGTGGGTTGCGTTCGTGCTTCCTCGGCGGAGAGCGCCACAAGGGGCTTGGGACCGAGGTCTTGAAACTCCGTCAGGACCGCAGCCATGTCTTTATCAGCCCGTGACTTCGTGTCGTCCATCGCTTGCTTCACTTCTTTAGCGGGCGGAGTTTCAGCTTTGCGCTGTCCGCCGCCGTAGGTTTCCGTCTTCGGCATTTGACAACCCGTAAGAGTCTGAAGGCCGAAGACCACGGCCACACAGAGAAACAGTTTGATAAAACTTTGTCGTGCCATCATGTCGTTTCCTCTCTTTGCCCCTGTGCTCTTGTCGCCGTTTCGGCTAGGAGGCTGTCCGACATTGCCTTCGTGACAAGGTGAAGGAGGCACTGGCACATGCAAGACCACAGGCCGCGAAAAACCGAAAGCGTATTCGCTGGAATACGTTGAGGAATTTTCGTGGCCGAGAACGCCGCAGATGCCGGTACATCGTTCACCGCAGTAAAAAGGTCAATGTCGGGACAGGCTCCCAGTCACCAAAGAGCTTGACTCGTTCGACTTCGCGCCGGTCTCATACGGCTCTGTCCTTTCGAGCCCCCGCGTCGAAAGAGCGAGACCAGCACCGCGCCGGCGACCGCCGTGACTGCCGCCGTCACCATTGGATGGAGGGACGCCTGAGTGTAGAGACTGGACTCCGCAACATAGGGAGCCCGACCACCCCGTTCTTGTAATCCTTTCGCCGAACTGTAGAGACCGTTGTCGTGCCGATCCTGATCGGCTTGATCACTCTGCTGAAGGGCAAACATTGAACGTTCCATCATCTTATCCGTCAATCTCGGCGCCCAATGTCCAAGCATCGAAAACACCTTGCCACCGCCTCCGGCAAAAACATCCCGCACCGGATGCTCCGCGCAATGGAGAATCGTCTCGGCGACGACTTCCGGAGCGTACGCAGGAGGCGGATTTTTCGGTTCATTCGGCAAATAGTTCTTCGCGTGCTCGGCATAGGGAGTATCAATTGCTCCGGGTTTGACCAGGGTCACCGAAATCGGCAATCCCTCATGTTCAAGCTCCATGCGGAGTGAATCCGTATAGGCTTTGACCGCATGTTTGCTCGCGCAGTAGATCCCCTGGAGTGGAATGGCACGATCCGACAGCGTGCTGCCGATGTTGATGAGGGCTCCACCCTTCTTGCGAAGATGCTCCACGGCAATACGCGATCCGATGACCACGCCCCAAAAGTTCGTCTCGAACAACCGCCGTTGATCCTCCAAAGACACGTCGAGCACTGGTCCGTAAATCGAGACACCGGCGCAATTGATCCAGGTATCGATCCGTCCAAAACGGTCGATCGCTTGTTTTGCCACACACCGAACCACGGTTTCCTCGGCGATGTCCCCAGCGACAAAATTCGCCACGCCGCCGTTCGTCTCAGACCCGTTGATTTCTTCAGTGAGCTGCCGAAGGGCTGTCTCATTCCTCGCGGTCAGCATCACACGGGCGCCTCGTTGAACGGCCATGCGAGCCGTTACAAGACCGATGCCACTGGAGGCACCCGTGAGAACGATGACCTGTTCTTTAAGAGGCTTGAATCGCATATTCGTCGGATCTACATTCGGGCCGATACGACCAACGTTAGAACAATCTCCTCGCACAAGATATTTTCGTTTATACCGTCTATAACACCAGCCGACGACTAGAAGATCCCCGAGTGGGGAGATGTAAATAGGTTTTCTGATCACATCGCCACGTCGGGTGGAGTGCCATTCAGCACGTGATCTTCACTCGAACATTCATCGGTGTCCTGAGATCAGGATGCGATCGATGTCAAGACCCTGTCATCACGTCGGATTATGAGCGCGCTGTGGGATGTGCCGTTCATTGATCGACGAGCGCGCGCAAGAGATTACGCATTGGAGAAGTTCAATCAGTCCTATTTCTCTCGACATTGCTTCTGTCTTCCGCTTTTTTCGCTCGGCCGGGATACTCACAATGATCGGCAGAAGCTTTTGCCTTGTAGCTTTTTACATTGCTCAGATGAGGTATAAAGAGTCCCGCAGCAAGCGCTGCGTAAAGCCAAGGGAAACTATGCCTTGAGAGGCTCAACTCAAACCCCGGCGTGAATCGGCGCGGGATTAGGTGGTAATCGGTAACGTAGGCCAGAGCCGCGACGCCGACTGCACCCGCCGCCGCCCCGGAAGTTGAGGCGTAGACTTTCTGAGCACCTTTTCGGTAGAGCCACGCCCAGAACCAGCACGCGCCGGTATTGAGTGCCAATCCAGCCAACGTGTATTTTGCATTCAGGGTTTTAACGATTCCGGCTTGAGGTCCCCACAGGATGTGGCTGATGCCGTTTATCGGTCTCAGGGCAGTGCCAAGTTCTATTCTCCCACAGATGCCCGCAGCGACAGCCACCGCAGCGCTGGTGAACACGGCGTGCTTGGCTTCCTCATAGGTGGCTAAACCAGACGATATGGGCTTCATAAACGGACCTCATTAATTGCCGCTGACGCAAGACTAAAGGCGTTCGTTCAGAGGATGTGGGAAGTCCCCGACAGGCGGAACTAGGGGAAACGATAGCTCGCCTTGAGGCGTCACAGTCGCGGTGATACGGTCGCCGGGATGGAAATTGTGATTAGTTCTAGTCTGAGGGTCAATCGTTAACACGGTTTCTACCGTTCACCTGTTCGTATAGTAATCGAGGACTCTTCAGATTTGGTGACGCAGCCACGTATCGTCTTCGACTTCGTGACTTGGCTGTCGGATTTCTTGACGCGGCGATCGTCCTGAGAAAAGTAGGCATCCTTAGCAGTGACCCATGGAACAATGAAAGCGCAACACAAGACCGCCAGTATCGTGTATCCATTTACATAGATCATGTTCTTTGACTCCCCTGAGAGATCACCCAATGCTATTGATGAGTCTTAACGAAGCACCAAGTTCTTATTTATCCTCGGTCTTTTCAGTAAGCAGAACCGAAACAAATCGCAGCAAGTACATGCGCTGGTGGTGAAAAAGTCACGGACGGCTCCATTGAGACGACGTACAAACGATTCCCGTTTCAGTGGATCGAGCAATCCGATCAGTTCGGTTAGCAGTCGCTCGTAAGGCATGGTTTCAGCTGCTTCCTTCCGGGCAGTCCGAGTCGCATCTGCTGCGAGTCGTTCACGACCAATCGCGGCGAGATCCCCGATTCGCTGCCCCTGATCCATCTGAGCTTTCACATACCGTAAGTAGGGCTACCTCATCGTCGGTGTGGGTACGGTAGTGGTTTTGACTGCGAAAGATTTGACAAACACATAACGACGCTCCCAGGCCATGACGACACGCTTTGAGAGACTTGTTAACTTTGCAACTCGATGTTTTCTATGAGTATTCATTGTTAAATCAGTATAAGTTAATGAGTGTAATTAATGTACAATTCTTGTCAAATGAACTAGTATTAAACATTTTCCGCATATAGCATAATACTAAACATTGAACATAACATTTGACAAATTGGGGAGCGCATGGTGTTAGTCAAAGATCATGTCAAGCACCTCTCATCAGCCCGCAATTACCCTTTGACCACGGGGAAGGTGCAGGGAGCTGATGTTTGGGGGTTTTGTCGGCCTGAAGCGACAGAGGCGCTGATGCCTCCGCACGGCGCCGCCCGCTGAGGAAGACAGGTCTTTCAGAGGGCATTGGCGAGAGACCTGTCTCCTCGGTGAAATAGTTTCCGGTACGCGGCATCTCAATTCCGTCACATGGAAACGGAGGAACAGGATGGACATGAACATGGGTTTTTTAACTGCGATGGCCTTGCTGAGTTGCGGTGTCGTGGCACGACTCTCTGAATCCGTAACCGTCGTGGCCACGCGACAAGGGATCAGAAGAAACAAAACCCGTCAATTGTACGACATTTATACCATGACACGGTAATGGAGCTTGACCATGCGAATCGTCGTAACCGGTGGCACAGGATTTATCGGACGAGCTTTGGTCGATGAGCTACTAACCAATAGCCACATCGTAACTGTCCTTTCTAGAAACGCTACTGATGCTAGAGTGCTTCTGCCGACGCCAGCTACCTGCATTAACTGGGATCTTTGCTCGGACGGCATATGGTCAAACGTATTTCACGATGCTGATGCTGTCATCAATCTGGCCGGAGAGCCGATTGCGGAAAAGCGCTGGACCGAGACACGCAAGCGGCTCATTTGGGACAGTCGTGTCAACGCCACAAGAGCGGTCGTGAAAGCATTGCGCAGCCATGCCACCAAGCCTTGCGTGTTGGTGAACGCTTCCGGCATCGGCTACTACGGCACCAGCGATGATCGTCCGTTGGATGAAGGCGCTGCTCGGGGCACTGGGTTCCTTGCAGATCTCTGTCTCAAATGGGAGGCCGAGGCCATGCGAGCCGCTGAATTCGGTACTCGAGTCGTCATCTTGCGGACCGGCATGGTCCTGGAACGGGACGGCGGCGCGTTGGCCAAGATGTTGTTACCGTTCAAACTGTACGTAGGTGGCCACATTTTGCCGGGAAGCCAGTGGGTCTCTTGGATTCATCGACGTGATCATATCGGTTTGATCGAATGGGCGCTTAGCAACGCAATGGTTTCCGGTCCGATCAATGCCGTGGCCCCAGAACCTGTGTCGATGAAAACGTTCTGTGAGGCTCTTGGACGAGTGCTTCAGCGGCCGTCATGGCTTCCTGTTCCTCGAATTGCATTGAATGTCTTGCTTGGTGAGTTGGGGACAACACTAACAACCGGCCAACGGGTGATTCCCGCAAAAGCACTGGCGGAAGGCTACACGTTTCAGCATCCAACGCTGGAACCGGCATTGCGAGCTATGTTCAAGAGGTCAATACCTTCTGGGCCTGTGGCCACTGAGCATGATCGACGTCGCAGTATGATGGCGCACTAACGCCATGCTAAGAGGGACAGCATGATGTCGCCTGTTGGGAGGTTGAGTCATCAGCGCTTTTTCCCTCTATTTATAGCAGCCGGATTAACGGTAGGCTTTTTAATAGTCGCTGCACTGTGTTTACTTGGATTGGCAATTACTCATTAACGTCATGAACAGGAGGTCCTTATGCGAATCGCCAGCAGTCATCTTGTAGCAGGATTAATGATGGGTCTTCTCATTGTCGGTTCGGCGATGGCCGATCAGACAAGGAGCCAGGTACCCTCTGGGCCTGGAGCCGATAGTAGAGTTTCTAACGGCGTCGTCGGTATTTCTTTCGTGATCGGAGCCGAGCGAATCGGCGATCCGGCATTGTTGTATGTCGGGATGGTTCATCCTGAAGGACCTGCCTACAAGGCAGGCCTTCGCCATGGTGATGAGATCACAAGCGTCGATGGAACCTCCCTCAAGGGAAAGACGTATCAGCAGGTTGTCACCATGATCCGAGGGGAGACGGGAACCGTCGTGAAGATGGAAGTGAAGGATGAAAAAGGCATTCATCAGCTGTCCGTCGAGCGTGTGGCAGGCGACAAGCTGAAACATCCCGCGGAAACTCACGGCAGACCCGAATAGCGGGGCATCGCCGGCGTATGGCGAATCTGCCGGCCGCTCTGGTGGGGAGAGAGGCTGACAATGACAAAAACGAAGATAGGGACACTCGCTGCCGGCGCAGTTCTTGGGATTGGAGTGATCGCTGTCGTCTTTGGTGGCGAAGCCGCGGTTTCCAGGACCGAGTTCTGCATAAGTTGCCACTCGGAAATCTATCCCTATGAGGAGCTGAAGAAATCCTCTCACTGGGGAGCGCTTGGAGCTGATCCAGGATGTAAGGATTGTCATGTGCCTCAAGGACTATCGAACTTTCACAAGGCCATCTACACGCACGTCGTCGATGGAGTTCCGTTCCTCATCAAGGAATTCACCACCGACTATTCCACGGTTGAAAAATTCAATGAGCACCGCCCAGAGGCCGCCTACCGGGCTCGAATGAAGCTCAAGGAATGGGATAGTCTCACCTGCCGAGCCTGTCACCAGAATACGAAGCCGCCCGGAGCTTCCGCGAAAGCGGCACATGCTAAGATGCAGAGCGAAGGGGCGACCTGCATCGATTGCCACCAGAATCTCGTGCATAAGAAGGTGCCGGAGCACGATCTCAACGCGAGTCTTGCCCAAGGCCGCCCGGTGCTCAAGGAAGTCAAGAAGCAGAAAGATAGTGACGACGAAGACAAAGACGAAGGGTAGGAACCGCCCATGAACACAGAATTGCAATTACTCAGAGACGATCTTTTAACCCTGACGCAGCAGATCCTGGCCGACGCGGTGGATGAGGATAACGGAAACAAACTCCATATCGGTGAAGTGCTCGGCGTGCTGGCGTCTGCCGTCGAAGAGGACAAGATTCGATCGCTCGCAAGAGCCGTTACTTCGTGGGCCAGGGAAACTCTCGACGACAGAACATTCGAAGCCTGAAAGTCAGATAGACGCCACTCTTCGCAGATCTTCGACCAGCAGACTATAGAGTCCGTCACGAGCTTCCGGCTGCGCTCGGAGGACGGCTGCAGGATGATATGTGGGCAGAATGTGATCAATGCCGTAAGCGGTATGCCATTTTCCACGGGCGTCGCTCAGGCGGAATCCCGATCCGAAAAGCGCCTTCGCGGCAGAGGCCCCCAAGCACACAACCACGGACAGGCGTAACGCAGCGAATTCGGCCTCCAACCATGGACGGCAGGCCACAATTTCGGCATAACTTGGCCTTTGATGTTTCCGCGCTTTGCCGACAGGAACAAATTTGAAATGCTTGACGGCGTTCGTCAGATACAGTCGGTTACGGTCCAAGCCCGCGTCCATCAATGCCTGATTCAGCACCCGACCCGCCGGCCCCACAAACGGTAGTCCGCTTCGGTCTTCCTCATCTCCTGGTTGCTCGCCGACCAGCATGACACTCGCATCCACTGGTCCGGTTCCAAAGACAGTTTGCGTTGCGGAGCAATGCAACGAACAGCCTCGGCAACTTGCGGCCGCGACTTGAAGCGAAGATAAGGATCGAGATGTTGGAAGATATGCGGCGGCAGTTGGGGCCGCCTCGGCATGCTCCATCATCCCCGTCACGCGTTCCGAAGACTCTTGGATCAACGGCAAAAACATCGAAGACTCGGGCAACGTACTCCAATGCCGTACAGGCATCTGGGCCTTCATCGCCTTGATGTTGAGACGGGCCGGATCGTATACCGATGCATAGTACACTCGCCACAGCGATTCAATTTGATCGGGGGCACCATCCTGAGCTTGCGGTAGACCTTCGGCCATTCGCACGTTGGTTCCGTCCCAGTGTGCACTCTTCATCGGCGTCACGATGGACCATGTGAAAGAGGCGAACCGCTTCACGAAAAATGGAACAGCCAGTTCGAGGACGTCATGGTCTGGTCTGTGCCAAGCGATCAATCGATTGCCATGCTCGCCGGTTTCCGTCTTAAACCGCACGAACTGCGTCATACGGTAGGTGTCGCGCCGAACCTCCCGATCCAAAAGTCGAAACTGTGCGATGTCGCTGTCCGAAATTATCGAGAGGAGATGGCGGTTTTCATAGCGTAGCCGCCACAAGACACGGTAGAGCAGGGACCACTTCGACGAGTCACGATGGCAATAGACTTGCCGGGCGCTACGCCAAAACGGGCCGACTGTGGCTCGATAGCCAGGCGCACTTACGTCACGCCTGGCGGCACGTTCTTCGCTCAAACCCGGCAACCATTCCTGCTCGAAGCGATCGTTCCACGCAATCTGTTCCGGCGAAACACGCTGATCGATGAGTTTCTGCACCAGTCCGCACCAGCTCTGAAAGGACTGGGGAGCATGGATCAGCCGCACGTCGCTCACAGTTGCCCGGACCTCGCTTCTCCAATGCCCTCGAACAAGCTGAGTTGGGCTGACCGTTGCAAGGCGGCGGGCAGATTGACGGTATCGAGCTGTCTGGCTGATAAATTGACGGCTGTTATGAACGGCCGCGCTCGCAGGAGCACCACTCCGAGTCGCCGAAGATCCGCTTCGCCGAGATGGTGATACCGACGTATCGACAGAATTCTCTCGACATTCTTGTATCCGATACCAGGCACCCGCAACAGTCGTTCGCGTGAAGCGCGATTGACATCCACTGGAAACTGCTCCCGGTGTACGAGCGCCCACGCAAGTTTCGGGTCATGCGCCAAATCCAGGTTGCCATGCTGAATCAATTCTCCGCGATCAAATCGGTAATGCCGCATCAACCAATCAGCCTGATACAGCCGATGCTCCCGCAACAGCGGAGGAGGCTGAAGCGGTAACCTAGCATCAGCCTTCGGAAACGGACTGAAGGCCGAGTAATACACGCGCCGGAGGCGATACTGTTTGTACATCCGTTCAGATGCGGAGAGAATGTCGGCATCCGACGCCTCGGTTGCGCCGATCACCATTTGAGTAGTCTGACCAGCCGGCGCAAACCGACGTGCTTTCGGGTCTCGTTCGCCGTTGGAGCCAAGCAGTTTGTCGATAACGCCCATCGTGCCTTCTATCACTGGATGGGACTTTTCTGGCGCGAGTTTGGTGAGATCGGCTTGCGTAGGAAGTTCGATATTGGCGCTAAGGCGATCCACCCATCGGCCTGCTTCTTCGATCAGCTTCGGGGAGGCGCCGGGAATCGCTTTGAGGTGAATATAGCCATTGAATCGGTGTTCCGTCCTCAGCAGACGAACGGCGCGAACCAATTGTTCCATCGTGGTGTCCGGCGTTCGGAAGATGCCTGAGCTGAGAAACAACCCTTCGATATAGTTTCGCTTGTACATCTCGATGGTGACGTGGGCCACCTCTTCTGGCGTAAAGCATGCCCGGGCAACATCGCTTGAGGCCCGATTGACGCAGAATACACAATCGTAAATGCAATGATTCGTTAGGAGAATCTTGAGGAGGGCGACGCAGCGGCCGTCCGGAGTGAAACTATGGCAAATACTGCGGCCTTCAGAATGTCCGATGCCGTCTTTAATGGGAGGTCGAACGGCCCCGCTGGTTGCGCAAGACACATCGTACTTCGCCGCTTCGGAAAGAATCCGCAACTTTTCTTCGAGCGACATGGCGCATTATACAGGACGACTCCCATGGTAAGAAGGGAGACGGGGGGCCGGCACACCAGCCGGCCCCGAGCTAAAGATTGGAAGAGAATTGACTAGATTTACCACTAGGACGCGCGGTCGTAGCCGGCAACTTTGACGATTTTGTTGTAGGCGCCGAAAAGCAAAAACGGCGCGACCCATTGGCCCACAAAGAGACCGTCTTCTCTCTTGCCGGTGCCGTGGAAGAGCATTGAAACACCGATCGCGGCAATGCCGCCCACAGCCACACATCTGATGGCACCTTCGCTGTTTGCTCTTCAATAGTGCGGGCAACTTTCCCCTCACTATGCTCCTGAGCTTCCTGGCTGTCGGAATTTTGCGTTGATTTCTTCATTGTGTCAGCAATCAATCACCCTCATTATATACGGTGATTGTTTACCTCTCCGAATGCTTAGTGCATATAAACTCGGCCCAAGATTAGGTGAAAAGACTTCGCCTCAGCACGGTCTTCGTTCGAGATGAGTGACCTTATCTACACCTCATACACCTCCTGTTCTCCCACGACGAAGATCCGCCTGCGACTCGAAGGCGGCACCTCGAAACCGCCAGCGAGTCGTGAGAACGCAGGCAGCAATCCTTGGAACTCGGAAATGACAAAGGCGGGCAACCGTATGCGGTCCGGCCCACGTTCCAACCGCGTCATGGGATGGACATGACCTGCCCAATAAAATGTGCGGTCCTGCGACGATTCATCAGTCGGATGGTGCTGGAAGATAAAGTCTCCGACGCGCACGCGTGCAGACAGCTGTACACCATTCCAGGCAGCCGGCCATCGCTTGGCCAAACCCACGTCATGATTGCCGACCACGACCTGAACGTGACCAGGGTAGGCGGTCAGCCAGGCAGCGAAGTCACGAATGATATCCTCCGTCACACCGGCAAGCGCATGCACGAGATCCCCTAAGAAGAGCAGATGTTCAACAAATAACCGCTTGGTAAGGGCGGATAAAACGTCCAAATCCCGTTCGATGGGAGCCGACGGAAGGCATAGTCCATGTTGTTGAAACGTCTCTGCTTTACCAAAGTGGCAATCGGCCACCACGAGCAAGCGTTGCGACGGCCAAAACAGACAGCGTTCGGGCAATAGTTCAAATGATTCTCCCCGGACGAGAATCCGCATTTATTGAAAGACCTCGCGCTGCAGCCTTGCAATACGCCGTTCGAATGTTTCAGTGGACAGACGCGAGCGAATCCGTTCGGTGTACAATGAAAACGCAAACGGCGTCAGCCGCGTGCTAAGCACGTAGAGAAATTCCTGGTCGGCAATTCCCTTCATCACAGACTTCAGCCGATCGAGTTCGAGCTGCGACTCGCAGACCTCGCGATACGCTTGTGCGAGCAGCGGATGGTGCGGTTCGTACTGCCTGAACACATCGAACAACAGCGACGAGCTCATCTGCAAATGGCGAGCGGACTTTCGGGCCGACGGCGGCCTCTGCTGAACCAAGCCGGCGACCCGCGCAATGTCGCGAAAGGCTCGCCTGGCGAGTTCGGGGTAATTGAGGGAAGCCTGGATATCTGCATCCAAGTCGGAGCAATCCGTCAGCACCTCTCGAATCACTTCAGAATTACCAAGCGGCTCCGTAGACAACAGCTCGAAACCATGATTCGTGGCCGAGACGGCGACCGTGTTGGGACGCAGACGCGCCAATCGATAGGCGGCCAGATGACCCAACCCCTCGTTGACCGCCCAACCTTCCCAAGTGTAGACGAACAGATGATGCCCCTCGGCTGTCCGGCAGGTCTCGACAAGCGTCTGCCGCGCGGTAGGAATACGTGAGCGGACTAGTTGTATGCGGGCGATCGGCAGTAACGCGGCAATTTCCTCTGAGCGTGGCGCCGCCCCTTGCCCGGCTTGCAGCAAACGCTCTACGTCTCGTCTAAGATAATGTGAGAGCGGCACGCTGAGAGAAAAGATCGTCCCCGTCCACACTGCTGCGAGCCTATGGCGCTGTTGTGCCGGCTTGACGTAGGCCACCATGTCCCGCATCTGTAAGAATGTCACGGTGCGGCCGGCGAATTGAATGACGTCGCCCGGACGCAACTTGGCGACAAAGGCTTCGTCGATCACCCCGAGCCTGCTCCCTCGTTGCATGTGCACAACGACTCCACCGTCGGAAGAGATTGTCCCGATGTTCATCTTGTGCTGGCGTGCGAGACTCGCCGAAGCGAATCGGTAATGTCCACCGTCCAACACGATTTTGCGGAAATGTGAATACGCTGCAAGCGAGCCACCCGACCGGATGAACTGCAACGCCCAGGCAAATTCGTCGTCTGTGACGGTGCGAAATGAATAGGATGAACGAACTTGCGTCAGCAGTTCGACCGAATCGAACCCTTCGTTGAACGCCGAATTCAAGAGAAACTGTACGAGCACATCGAGCGGCTTGTGCCTTGGTACTCGCTCTTCCAGCACGCCGTCCTGGATGGCCTCGCGGACGGCCGAGGCTTCCAGAATCTCCATTACGTTGGTCGGACAGAGACGTACGCGGGTGTCCTCGCCTGGCCGATGATAGGCCCGGCCGGCACGCTGAATCGCCCTGGCCACGGATTTGGCCGATCCGATTTGGATCACATCTTCCACCGGAGGAAAGTCCACACCGAGATCGAGCGACGAGGTCGCGACGACCAGCCGGAGTGTTCCGCTCTTGATGTCGTTCTCCACTCGCCGACGTTCCTCCTGATCCAGAGAGCCATGATGCAATGCCGTGGTCTGCGCCCAGTCCGGCTTCGCATCCAGGATCGCCTGATACCAGCGTTCCGCGTGCGAGCGCGTGTTGGTGAACAGTAATGTGCTCTTATTGGGGTCGATGCTGCGGAGCACGTCGGGTAGAAGACGCAACCCCGAATACCCGAACCAAGGACAAGCGGTTAGCGACTCCGGAAGAATCGACTGGACCAGCACGTGTCGGGGGATGTCGGCGCGGATGATCGATGCGTCACCCGATCCCACGGCGACGTCGGCCGCGACGTCGAGATTGGCGATGGTGGCGGACAATGCCCAGGTGCGGACCTTTGTGGTAACGGACCGGAGCCGAGCGAGCGTCAACTCCAGCAGGCTGCCGCGTTTTGATCCTAGCAGCTCGTGCCATTCATCCACCACGACCGCTCGCAGCCCCTTCATGCGACCCTGCCATCCTTGATCGGTCATCAGAATGGCCAACGATTCCGGCGTCGTCACCAAGATATGCGGCAGCTCGATCTTCAATTGACGACGAACGGACTGCGCCGTATCGCCTGTTCTCACGGCAATGTCGAGCGGCCATCGGAGATCGGCCAACGGCTTCTGAATCGCCTGGGCGACGTCACGAACCAACGCCTTCAACGGGCTGATATAGAGAATCGATAATCGTTCGTCTTCCGATGCCGGCTGCGCGATCAATTCGACAAGCGGACCGCCGAGAGCCGCGTAGGTTTTGCCGCTGCCGGTCGCGACGGCAATCACACCGGAACGGCCTGAGAAGTAGGCCTCCCAGGCCTCCAGTTGAAACGGAAACGGCGTCCAGCCTTGACGCTCGAACCACCCTCGCCACAGAGTCATCGCTTGCTCCACGGAAAGGGCCGGCCAAGCGCCCGACCGGTGCTCGACAAGCGAGAGCGCGGGCTTTGAATGCCCTTGCCGATTCAGGCGGCGGATGCCCGCCATCACTTTCGCGGAGGACTTCATCGGGAATCCACCTCATCAAGGTACAAACTCATCTGTTCCCATGACGCGGGAGGTTCTACGGAGGCTGGCTGTTCGATCGGGCTCCGAACCAAAGCGGGCCGCCCCGTCAACGACTCGAATAGCTGTTTCAGGTCCTCGAGCCGATTCGCATCTTGCGGGTGTTTATCCGTCCGTTCCCGCAAGATGCGAGGAAACCGGACGGCAAACCCAGACTTATGGCGCTCGCTTCTATTGATGCCTTCGAATCCGATCTCGAACACACGTCGCGCTTCTACCATGCGGACCGGACCGAACCGCTCGGTCGTGTGGCTCCTGATCCAGCGATCGAGTTCTCGTATTTCTTCATCGGTCAAGCCCGAATAGGCCTTCGCGACAGGAATGAGCGTCTCCTCGCTCCAGAGTGAGAACGTATAATCGGTGTAGAGTGACGCTCGGCGTCCCGTTCCCGGCTGCGCGGCGGACAACACCGCATCGACGGTCAAGGGATCGATCTTCCATTTGAACCACACACCCCGCTTGCGACCCGTTTCATACAATGTCCGCTTGCCTTTGAGGATCAGTCCCTCGGCGCCGTGACTTCTTGACCGTTCGCGCACACGGGCCGCCTCGTCCCATGACGCAAGAGAGAGCAAGGGAGAAATGCCCACGTTCGGACTAACCGATGAACGGAGCAGTTCTTCCAAGGCGGTCCTCCGCTCTACCAACATTCGTTCTCGCCACGATCGGCCGTCCCAGTGCAACAAGTCGTACGCGAGAAAGGACACCGGGGTGGCCGTCATCAATGCCTCCGTAGGTTTTTTACGGTTCAGGCGTATTTGCAACATCTGAAACGACTGCGGGTGGCGCCAATCTCCGACGACAATCTCACCGTCCAAGATCCAATCACCAGGCACATTCGAAAGGGTCGCGGCAAGATCGGGAAACGACCCGGTGATCCGCTCTTCTCCACGCGACCAAATCTCCACGTGAGATCCGTGTTTCACCGCTTGACAGCGGATGCCGTCCCACTTCCACTCACATTGCCAATCTTCGATCGGTCCCAATTGGCCGACGTCCTTCTCCAATGGAGCGGCCAAACAAAACGGCAGCGGCAAGAGCACATCATCACCCTTGGCGGCTGATTCAGCTTCATCCGCGGATTGCGCAAGCCGCCGAAAGAACTCGGCGGTCGGTTCCCAATTGCCCACCAAGCGTGATGCAACCACAGGGGGCGGCAAGGATAAGGTTATAGCGAGCGCGCGATAGACCAGCGTCTCCGACACCCCGATGCGCAGCGAGCCGGTCAACAGCTTGTTCAAGATGAAGATTTCTTTCAGTTGAAGTTCCTGCCACCAGTCGATGATCCGGCTGCGGCGTGAGGCATCGTCCATCGTCGCCAGCGGTAAAAGCCTGTCGGTCATCCATGCGCCGAGCGATAACGCACTCATGGAGTCCGTCGTTTTTCTTTCATAACCGGCCGACGCGAGCATAAGCGCGACCATTTCCGCCGTGTCGCCCACCGCAGCATAGCATTCATCGATCAACCAGTCGGGGAGGCGTACGAGCTCTTGCGACCATTGCCGTAACTTCGCCGAGCCCACCAGCTGTTTGGGCTTGCGTCCCGAGAGAAAGAAGAGCGCCCACGCGCTGGTTTCGGCATCCTGGCGTCGGAAAAACTCCGCCATGATCTCGACCTTCTCATTGGTCGACGTCGTCTGATCAAGACGTTCGAACAGGACGGCAAAGGTCTGCATCTATCCCTCGTCTTCTCCGAATTGTGTGGCCAAGGGTTCCGCTTGAAGACCTTTAGACTCACGTAAATACCGGGCGAGGATCTCGCTGCTTCCGTGCGTGACCAGGATGCGTGACGCATGCGATTCATCGATCGTCCGTATCAGCCCCGCCCAATCGGCATGGTCCGACAGGACGAATCCGCGCTGATACCCTCGTCGCCGACGGAATCCGCGCACGGCCATCCATCCCGAGACGAACGCCGTCGAGACAGTGGCAAACCGCTTCATCCAAGGGCTGCGATGAGCCGACGGCGGGGCCAAGATCAGGCGCCCTGCCGTGCTGCCTGTGGCGTCGCCGACCACACGACTCGGCACCATCCTCACTCCCTGCTCCCGGTAGATGTTCGTGAGAGAGGCGACCGCGCCGTGCACGAGAACCTCTTCATCCGTCCAATGGACCAGTTCGGCCAGAATCCGCTGAGCCTTACCGAGCGCGTAACAAAACAGCACCGCCGTCATCCGTTCCTGTTTGCACCACTGCCACCAGTCCATGATGGAAGCGATCGTCGCCGAAGAAGAAGTCCAATGATAGATCGGCAGTCCGAACGTCGCTTCGGTAATGAGCGTTTCGCAGGCAACCGGTTCAAACGGCTCGCAGGTGGGATCAGGCTCCCGCTTGTAATCTCCCGTCACGACCCACACGTCCGAGCCTCTCTCAATGCGGATCTGCGCCGACCCACGAATATGGCCGGCTGGGTGAAATGAAATCCAACAACCTCCTAGGCGCGCCTTCTCTCCATAGCGCATCGTCTTCACGCGCATATCCGGGCCCAGACGATGTCGTAAAATCTGAGCGCACTCTTCCGCACACCAATACTCGGCGCTTCCCGGCCGCGCATGATCACCATGGGCATGCGTGATGAGGTTCACCGTCGCTTTCCCCCATGCATCAATATGGAAATGCCGATCAGGCCCGCCCAGCCCATTGGTCTGCAGCCGAATGAGATCCGCCACGATTCTCTCCTCGCCAATGATTTATTCTAACAGGCACTTGATGGCGCCCGCGCATATAGCTCGACGCCCGGTTGATGCAGAACACTCAAGCGTTAATACAGGGGTTGCCAGAAGGATTTCATGAGGACGACGCCACGGCCGCTAAGAGTGAAACTCGACTTTGATAGGCGGGTCGTACGGCTCTATAGCGCATTAACAGGGTCTCGACACTAACAGGTCTCGACACTTGTAGTTGGGAAGGAACCGGGGCCGGCTCAGTAGAGCCGACCCTGGTTAAGAGTCACACCACTCGGCTCTACGACGTACGGTCAGACCCGGCGACTTTCACGAGCTTGTTGTAGACGCCGAAAAGCAAAAACGGCGCTACCCACTGACCCACAAAGAGGCCGTCTTCTCTCTTGCCGGTTCCGTGGAAAAGCATTGAAATGCCGATCGCGCCAAATGCGGCCCACAGCCACACATCCGAAGGCATCTTCGCCGTTTCCTTTTCAATAGTGCGGGCAACTTTCCCCTCGCTATGTTCCTGAGCTTCCTGACTATCATTATTCTGTTTCAATTTCGTCATTGTTTCTGGCATCGCATCTCTCCTTGTATGAATTAATTATTCTCCGCTCTCTTAAACTATTTTACCGTTCATTGAAGTGATTAGGCGATACCCGAGAATTCACATTTTAGGTTTCGCCCTGTTCCAATGGCGGTGCTGAGTGATCGAGTCAACAAACGACTTAGTTAAACCTCCGCCGCTCTTGTCAGTCACGATTCCAGGACCTTCTTTAATCCCTAGCGATTGCAGCAGTTCATTTCCTTCTGCGCTCGTGGCGATCGCTTTCCCATGGTTATATGCGTCGCGTACAAAATCCCGAGCTTCGTAGTCTCCAAGCAGCATCGTAACGCTTTCTTTACCACCTGGGACGTACACGGCATCGTACATGATCGAATCCGCTGTCGCTAAACTCTTATCGACCTTGAGGCCGCCCTTCAGTTCTCCCAAATGAGGAGCCACGACTTCAGCTGTGGCCCCTTC
>JBKKBQ010000133.1:0-20109 GCA_046714015.1 Nitrospira sp. | reverse complement strand
CGTCGGCCCTCCCGGCGTCGGTAAGACCAGCTTGGGGCAATCGATCGCCAGGGCCATGGGTAGGACATTCGAACGATTCAGCCTCGGCGGCGTCCATGATGAAGCGGAACTGCGCGGCCATCGTCGTACCTATGTGGGCGCGTTACCAGGCCGCATCATTCAGGCCATCCGCCGGGCCGGAGTCAACAATCCGGTCTTGATGCTCGACGAAGTCGACAAGATGGGGCGTGATTTCCGCGGTGATCCGGCTGCGGCGCTGTTGGAGATCCTTGATCCCGCACAGAATCACACGTTCCGTGATCATTATTTGGATCTTCCCTTCGATCTGTCCAAAGTGTTCTTCATCACCACGGCCAACACCCTCGATACCATCAGCCAACCCTTGTTGGATCGCATGGAGGTGATTCGCCTGCAGGGTTACAGCGAGCGTGAAAAAGCCGAGATTGCCCGACGCTATCTATGGCCGAGACGGCTCAAAGAGGCAGGCATCGAGGGTAGCCAAGCCGCGCTCACAGACGAGGTGCTGAATCTCGTCATCTCGCGTTACACGCGTGAGGCGGGTGTGCGCCAGCTTGAGCAGATGCTCGGGCGATTGACCAGAAAAGTCGCCTTGATGTTCGCCGACCTTCCCGATGGTCAGGAGCGGCAACCCGTTACCATTCAGAAGGACATCCTCGGCGAGTGGCTGGGTTCAGAACGGTTTATGCCGGAAGAGGCCCGGAAGAACCTGCCTCCTGGCGTCGCCACCGGCCTTGCCTGGACCCCGACAGGTGGCGATGTCCTCTACATCGAAACGACCTTCCTCCCCGGCAGCCACGAATTGACCCTCACAGGGCAGTTAGGCGAGGTCATGCAGGAATCGGCACGTGCGGCGAGAAGTTATCTCTGGTCGCATGCCGAGAGCATGGGGTTGGACATCTCCCGTTTTAAGCGGAACGGGATCCACATCCACGTGCCCTCTGGAGCCATTCCGAAAGACGGCCCATCGGCCGGCATCACCATGGCCACCGCGTTGGCGTCCGCCTACGAGGGCAGAGCCGTCCGCAGCGATACCGCGATGACGGGTGAAATCAGCCTGAGCGGACTCGTTTTGCCGGTGGGTGGAATTAAGGAAAAAATACTGGCGGCTCATCGGGCTGGAATCAAACGGGTCATTCTGCCGAAGGCCAACGAGAAAGATCTCAAGGATGTCCCGCAAGAAGTACGCGACGAACTGACCTTCATCTTGGCGGATCGGATTGAAGAGGTGTTGCCGGCGGCCTTTAATCCGGACTCACACGACGGGTCCGCCGGAAGCGGCAGTGAGCCTGTCGTGGCTGCCAATCCCGCAGGGGAGATTTAGGCTTCGTACAAAGCGCGCACAATCTGGGTCGTATTGAACAACTGAGCGCGCCGCCGCGTGTAGACCGCGTGGCCATAGTAATGGTCGCGGGGATTCGTTGAGCCGGTGCTGTCCTTGTAATCGACGAGGAGACAATGTCCTTCGCTTGGGAAACGCACGGCTCGTCTGGCACATTCCAGCCACCGTTCGAATCCATCGTACGGTTCGACCATCTCCCAGACTCGTTTGTTCGCCGCCTTGGCTGATTCCGTCCCAGGTACGGCATCGCTGCCCGCAACCGCCAGTTCCTGCACATAATCTCCGCCCCAGGCAATCGGCATCTCCATGGTAATGTGGGGCAGCTCCATCTTGGCCAGCCAGCTCTTTCCATCCGTCCGCAAGTTCCGGTGATTCACGACGTGCAGCAGCTTCCCGATTCCTGAAGGATCCCATCCGTAGCGAACCGGTGTGCCGAAGGTCACCACGTCGAGTGCCACACCATTGAGAAGCGCAGCTGTTGTCAGCAGAGATTCAATGGGTCTCACCGTTTCGGCCGGCTTCGGCTGGTTAATCTGTTCAGCATAATCACTCAAAATATTGAACAGCTTAGGCCGCCCAGTGATCGGGCTCGGACAGATCATATTTGAGGCAATGGCCAAGACTAAACCAGCTTGCCCATGCGCCTGCACCAGAATTCGGTGACCTTTTCCCAGGTTCTGTTGGGTGCAGAGCCTGTGTAGTTCATCAAGCAACCGAACGGCGGCGACGGCCCGCCCAAGATGGTGGTGCTCAGATGACCAGAGTAGCCTGATGCAGAAGATCGGCTGAGTCAGATTTCTATTGATGGCGTTCTTGAACGATTGAACATAGTCATCGGTGAAGTTCCCTGCATCGCCGATCTGTTCATCGAGAAGATGTTTCGTGGCGTCATCGTCCAAAAGCGGCGGCTTGAGCCCACCCGGCAGCAACGGAATCCTGTTGCTCTCCTCCCGCATGGCAGCGAGCAGGGCATCGAGTCCCGACACCCCCCGCGAGTACCCTCGCTTGAGCCCACCCACCTCATCCAAGCGCTGCGCGCCGAAGACATCAGTGCCGTAAATCGAGCCATGGAGAAAGACAATGGCCGCGACACCAGCCTGGGACAGGGCAGTCCCACACTTGCCCATGGTCTCCATCCAAACCGGCGAATCCGGAGGAACGAGATCGGTCAGCTCGGCAACGCTCAATCGCTCGCCGGGGCTTTTTCGCGATAGCTCGTCGTGTTGGAAATTATTCTCGATCGGCATAGGGAGGCTTGTCTTACCTCAAGACAGTGTGGAGTGCAATGTCACGAATCCGTGACAGCTATTCGTGTTAGACCGAAACTCGGTGATGTGCAGGAGCGGTCACCACGAAACACGTCGGCTACAAGAACAGGCATGCTCAGGGCCGCAGCATCGATCGGCGCTGCCGAACCATTTGGTCAGCGAGGGTGTCAAGTGGCTGGAGACGTAAGTGTGCTGACTGCATCGTGGAGGAAGGTATGATGGTCTCCGTGCAGTTCAAGAAATTTGACGCCAAACCGTTCATCGGCCACCCAGCGAATGCCCGCTTTTGCGATCAGGATCGGGTGCGGAAAGGTAGGAAGGTACAGAATCATCTCATAATTATGCGCGGTCGTTAACGGCAAATCGGTTTGGATTTTACAGCCCGACCATGAGAGATCGAGCAGTGCGACGTCTCCCTCCAGAATGGACCGATAAGTCTTCGCCTGTGTCTGGAGTCGAAAGGATGCGAGGGCTCCTCTGGGAGTGACATGACGAACGTCTTTCCGCAATTCGATGAATGGTGTCTCAGGAGAGCGATGGTCGGTTGACATGCTGGTGCTCGTTCGTATCGGTTATGGACTGTTGTTTCATAAGTATAGCAAGGGGCCAGAGATAGACAATGTCTTTAACATTCACTGTCTTATAATTATTGAGCCTTGCAACCTTCATGGGACCATACTCGACCCGATAGGGGCCGCTGCGAGAAAAAACAGCGACTGGCTCAATCATGTTGCAGTGTGCGGCGGGATCGTCAAGATCGGCGTAACCAACACCTCGCGACGGATCGGCATCTCCGGTGCGTTAACGAGTGACTGTTGGAGTGAGTTCGTGAGCGTCTGCGGGCGGCTTGGCCGTGATCTCTTTCTTCGGCATGATAGCGGTAGCCGTACACATCTTCTTCTCTTCATCGATCCGGCGGTCGACGATCTTCACGTCTTGGAGGTATTCCTGCACGATTTCTTCGCGAGTCAGTTCGATGTCCTGTTCGCTCTCTCGTCCCGACCGTTCACGAACACGATCGATCATGTGTTCCTTGACCAACACACGGATCTGCTTGGCCAAATCGGTCCGAGCCGACAGCTCCGACACACGCTGGCAGACGACCTTGCCTTTGGTTAAATCGCCCTGGCCCTGGCCGATCCAATAGTGATCTGAAGAATACGATCCGTGGCCGGCTTCGGCTGCTTGTATGGTGGTGAGAAACATTCCCCCGCTCAGCCAAAGGCCCACGACCACGGCAGTGATCTCAACTTTGTTCTTCAACGCGTCTCCATCAACCCACGACTATTCGCGGCACCCCACGAACGAGTCTCACCTGTACTGAGAGCGTGGTGGCTGCGACCGAGGACTAGCATGAATGATTTCATTTGGCGGCCGAGGCGCGCTCGATACTCCGGGAGATGGAACCAACTCATGGCTCGGCATGCGAGGCTTCGTGCTTCCTGGCGCAGGCGGCTGCTTAGGGCCCAACGGCTGCCGGGTGACGATGATCTGCTGCGCAATGGCGACGTGCGGATTGGCCGGAGAGAGACCGCCGGCGCTATTCAGCAGATCGTGAGGAATACCGATCGGCGAGGCAAGGACCCAATTCGTCCAGGCCTGCGACACCATCGCATTCGACTGCACACGATTGAGAATGTCCTTCCGCTTTTGGGCTACCTGCTGAATCTGATCCGGTGTGGCAGCAGTCCCCAGGGTCTGATTGACGGCATTGAGTTCACCTTGTAGCTGTTCACTCTCTTGTTTCAGCGCAGCCAGCTGCGAACGGGCATCTTCGTTTTCGCGAAGCGCTGTGATTGCCCGCGCCACTTCGTCCGTATCCATCTGCGCGAGCAGATCCACTTTCACCACCACGACATCGCCATCCAACGTCGTGGCGATCTGTTGATTGAGCACCAGCACCAACCCGGCCGTATAGGTCCGGATTTCGTCTTTGGTGACATCCATATCATGAACGACGGTGACACTCTCGAGATAGGTGGCCACCTGTTCGAGCGCGTTCCGTTTGGCTGCCTCGGTGGCAAGTCTGATCGCATCTTCCCGGGTGTCGCGGTTCCCCATCCGATGCTCACCTTGGGCATTGACGACCCTGATGTCAGCGAGCGCAGGGGCAGCGGCTATGAACGCCGCAAGCGCGAGCAACAGGGCAATGGGTCGATACGATTTGTAAGACAGCAGGAATGCGAGAAGAGGCAGTCGACGGAATAATTGACCGGACATCGCCTCCCCCTTCTCACCGCTGAGCGCAGATGGAAACGGTGAGCGGTTTCAGCATAGCACCCGCAAGACGGTTCCGCCAACAATCGTCAGGTGCCTTGCTTCACCTTGCCTTCCGGAAAATTTGCATGTTAGGGTATGATCTTCACTGTAGGAAGCATGAGGCTTATATTTCATTATGATACGTTCCTTTGGACGCCTTACCATCATCCTTGTCGGTCTCCTCACCCTTTTGTTTGAAACCGGTTTGCATGCGTCTGTCGAGGCAGCTCCCCCGCCTGGGAAAGAGACCGCTCCATCCAGTGTTGGGACTGAACATGTCATCCTCTTTATCCTGGAGGGATTCGGTCAAGAGTCGCTCAAGGGCGGCACGATGCCGGTCCTGAGCAAACTCATCAAGGACGGGTCGGTGACTTGGTCCGCGAGCGGAGTCAAGCCGGCCCTACGATTGCCCACGATGGCCTCGCTGGTGACCGGCATGCCGGTGGAAAAGCATGGGATTACATGGAATTTCTTCGAATTCAGTCGAGGCTATCCTCGCTACCCCAGCCTATTCGACTACCTGGATCTAAGCGGAGGCCGCGACAGTGCCATCTTTTACATGGACGAGTCCCTGTATCAGCTCGCGAAACCGGAACCCTACACGGACTATCAACTCTGCGGAGCCTTGCGGCCCGAGTGCGGCTCCCAGAAACTCGTCGCCTACATCCAGCAGTATCTTCAAAAGGCGACCAGTGGACACGGCTATGGGCACGCGGTTCTCTCCTTGCCTCATTTGCTCGTGGTTCACCTTCCGGAAGCAGGGAGGGCGGGAGTGACCCACGGCTGGAACTCTAAAGAGTATCGTGAGTCGTTACGAACGGTCGATGGCGCGATGAAGTCTGTCATGGACCTCTTCAAGGAGTACTCGCTCCAAAACCGCACCGCGGTCGTCGTCACCGCTCTCAGCGGAAAAGGGACCGACCCAGGTGCCGAGGCCCCAACGACTGATAGGCCGGTCGTTCCCTGGATCGCCTCGGGAACCGGAATAAAACATGGCCGACTCATTCGTCAGCCGGTATCAATCATCGATACCGGAGCTACCGTGATGAAAATCCTGGGGCTGGAGACTCACACAGAATGGGAGAGTAAGGCGGTGGAAGAAATCTTCCACACTGCCGCGGCCACCCCAACCGTTCGTTCCCTCAAGAAACGCTAGTCAACCATGTACTACGCTACCCTCATACGACGCTGGTCCCTTCTGGTATTGGGTTGCGCATTGACTAACCTGCTGGCTATGGCCAGCCCTAAGGAAGGGCTCGCGGGAGACCCGCCGGCCGCTCATCTCACGGAACACGGGATTACCATCGATGCGACGAAGCTGGTCCCCGCTTCCTGGTGGCAAGTCCCAGGCGTGACCCCCTCGATCTGGAATTCCGACCCCGAGTCACTCGATGCGCCCAAGACATCTGAGCTTCGGGAACTGCGGTTAAAGCCGGGCAAATACAAGTTCATCAGCTTTACGTTCGATTTTCCCTTCACGGTGACGCTCAACGGCACGCTCGATTTTTCGAAATCCTTGGATCAATGTGTCGAAGGCCGCGGAACGCAGACGTTGATGGTGCTGTGCAAACGCATCTACCCACATGGCGGGCAGCGCGATGCCTATTACGATCAGAAACCGAATGATGGCTAAGGTACTCGAAGATCTTTTAGAAGCGCTTGAAGATGTGGACGATGCCACCCGAGAGGAGGCGGCGAAGACGCTCGCCGACCTGGGCGATCCAGCTACGCTGGACGCCCTGATCGGCGCCTGCAACGATGACTTCTGGTCCGTGCGGGCTCATGCCGGCTGCGGCGTCGCGAAAATCGGCGGACCGAAGGCGGTTGAAGCCATGATCGGCCTGTTCAACGATTCCATTATGGAAGTTCGTGATCAGGCGGTCGAGGCCACGGCGAAAATGGGCCCGGTCGTGCTCGATCGCCTGGTGACGGCCATGAGGGACGAGCGTTGGCGCGTCCGCGAACATGCTGCCAAGACGGCCGGTAAGATCAAAGACTCACAAGCCGTCGACGCCCTGATCGGCGCCTGTCGCGACCGGGACGGGGCTGTCAAAAGCGCAGCCGCGGAAGCCCTGGGCAGAATCGCCGACCCCAAAGCCATTCCCGCCCTGATCAAGCTGTTTCGGGATTCTTCTAAGATCGTGCGCGAGACGGCTGGAACGGCGATGGTCTACATCGGGTACCCCTCGGTCGATCCGTTGATCGACAGTCTCACAGACAAAGACTTTGTGGTTCGATGTCACGCGGCTCGTGCGTTGGGCGGGATGACCACCGACTATCAAATCGGCAGGTCCTGGGTACGGGACGCAAAGGTCGTGGATGCCTTGATCGCCGCCTTGAAGGACCCTGACCGAGCCGTTCGCGAAGACGCGACCATCGCGCTTGGCATGATCGGGGATCCCGGGGCGATCGATGCGCTGGTCGAAGCCATGAAAGACGGAGCGGTGAAGCGCCATGCCATCGCCTCACTCGGCATGATCGGCGATGCGCGCGCCCTCCCGGCCGTATTGGACGCCTTGAAGGGCAAAGGCATCAAACAGGAAGGCACGCCGACACCCGGGTGCATCGTCAGCGAAGATGCGTTCATCAAGGAAGCCGCCGCCACTGCACTGGGCCAGTTTCGCGATCCTCGTGTGATCCCGGATTTGATCATGTTGCTGAAAGACGGGGTCTTGCGAGAAAAGGCCGCGGCGGCTCTGGCGGTGATCGGAGACGCGGCCATCGAACCGTTGATTGCCTTCCTCTATGACCCCAAAGCGTCTGAAGTCGAGGCTGAAAAGGAACGTGTGCTGTCTTACGCGTCCGTTCGGCTGACGGCAAAAGACGCCTTGAAACAGATTGCACTCGATACGTTGGAAAAGCTTGGATGGACGCCTCCTGATGAAGTGGTGGAAATCAGCTCAAGCCAGGCCGACAATCTGCGCGTCGATCGGCCGCTGGGGCAGACCGGGCGCTTTGGCCCGTCAGGCGATATCGCCTAGTCGCACTGGCTGGTCTTTCCTTGGACCACCTTCCTTCACCGCGCTTTGGATGTCATCCACAGGAAATGGGTTGTCTCCCCCGAGCACGGGAACCCCGCTACCGCTTCGCGGCGATGCCGTGAATATCGGCGGTCTCCTTCCCATCCTTCATATTGGTGAGCGTCGCTTGCCCTTTGTAATGACCGACCTTTCCGTCTGCCTCGACATGAATCACTCCGACCCCCGGAATAATCCCCTTCGCATTATGGGCATCTTTGTCGTTGCCGGTCAGAGGACTCGGCCCACGGAGGCTGACGAAGACATGCTGGCCATCCGGAGCGACATCCATCAAGTCGGGGGCCGGATCGGCATTGGCACTTGTTGTCAGATCGATTGACCCCACGCTCAGATTACTCACCGTGTCAATGATCTCGATGTTGTTCCCTGCCCGGTCCGCATTCCACACGTAGCGTCCAAGGCCCGCCATTCCGTGAGAATCGGCAAATTTGTCGTCGCGCTGGGACACAAGTTTGGCCGAAATGGCCTGAGGCAGCTTCGTGATATCGAGCGCGTACACGTCATACGAGAGGGGTGCGATTGGCCACCCACCACCGGAGTTGATGTACATCGTGCCTCCCACCTCGATTCCGCCGCAACCCGCTGGGTGGATCTGGTTGTTATCCAACGTCGCCACGACTTTCAGCGGCATGGCCGTGACATCGATGACTAAGAGCCCGCCGCCCCGGAGCGTCACGAAGGCATAGTGGCTTGACGATTCGGTGATCGGGCAGATCGGCGACGTATCTGGACGTTCCCCGCCTTCGAACGCAGCCAGATTCAAGACATCCTTGTCCGGGTCGAAGGTGTAGGTATGTTTAGCGTAATCAGTCCAGATACGGATGAATTTCTTTTCAGCGATGTTGGCGGTGATCGCCATTTTTTGATTGGGCGTCGGCCAGGCCGCGTGCGCGTTCTTCCCCATGGAGAGGCACGCCTCCGGCTTCTTCGTCGCTGCATCCAGAAAAAGAACCTGCCCACTTAAAAACGAAATGATGACGTGGTCCAGAGCGGCGTTAAAAAACAACATATGGGGTCGGCGAACGGCCTTCTTCGTGGCATCTTCGCAAAACTTCCCGATCTCCCCGGCGAAGTCGAGGGTCTGGATCGGTTTGGCCGAGGAGGGGTCTGCGGCCAGCTTGGCTCCATCGTACACATAGAGAAATCCCCCACTCTCTTTCCCGGTATCCGATTGGTCGGTCACCCAAACTTCATAGGCCTGTACGACGGGAACGGCCAACACAAGCACGGCTGCGAGTATGCTCCCACATAGCGATCTCCCCAGCTGTGCGATAGGTCTGCAGTGAGTCATGATGTCCTCCAAGATAGACGGCATGGGGATGCCGTATTCATACTGCGCTTTTTCTGGCCGAGATTCCAGATGAGGACCACTGCGGTTCTGCTTCGTTGACCCCGCGAAAAACGCCATGTTAGGGTGATGGATTCAATCTGGGGAGGAACCTGTGTTTAACCCCGTCGCAGAACAGATTGCGGCACTCAAGGACCAGGATTGGACCGTCCGCGGTGAAGCGGCCAGCCTGCTCGGTACCTTCAAAGATTCGCGCGCGGTGGGTCCCCTGGTTGCTCTCCTTCGGGACCAGGACCGTTCCGTGCGAGAGGCGGCCATTGAAGCGTTGCGCTCGATCGGAGCGCCGGCCGTCGAGGCGGTGGGAATTTGCCTCACGGCACCGGATCTTTCGGTGCAGGAATCAGCGTCGGCCATCTTGGCCACCATTGCGGATGAGCGGGTGCTCGCGCCGCTCATCACAGCATTGCACAGCGGCGACTGGATCGTTCGGATGCACGCGGCCAAGGCGTTGGGTCGGGTACAGAACGTAGAGGCGGTTGAGCCGCTCATTCCGCTGCTTCAAGACAAGGTCAAAGCGGTTCGGGAGGAATCGGCTACCGCTCTGGCTGCTATCGGCGACGCGGCGATTCCCTCCCTCTTGAAGGCGTTGCAGCATGAGGACTGGCTCGTTCGTCTCCATGCGGTGGAATCGTTAGGAAAGGCCGGATCGAAACAGGCGGTGGAACCCCTGTTATCGGTGTTGTTCAACGATCGAGATTCGGCGGTTCGCGAAGATGCCGTGCGAGCCCTTGGCGAAATCGGTGATCCACAGGCGGTCGAGCATTTGTTCATGGTCATGCGCGAGCCTGGATTGCGGACGATGGCGGTTGAAGCACTCGGTCGGATCGGCGATCGACGTGCCGTTCCGATCTTGATCGACGTCGTCACCGGGGCCAGTCCCCCGGAAGTGACGAGAAGTCTGGCCGGCTGCGGAGATCAATGGAATGAAGAAGCGATCACCCAAGGCGCGGCAGCTCGGGCATTGGGCCTGATCGGTGACGACAGAGCTATCCCATCACTTGTCACCGCTCTGGACCAGACCCAGACTCGGGCGGAGGCAGGGGCAGCCTTGGCCAAATTCGGATCGAAGGTCATTCCTTTTCTGATTCCACTGCTGAACGAACCTCGTGATGAAAATCTCCTGTTTCACGTGCGTGAGACATTGGCGGCAGCCGGATGGAGAACCAGCAGGCGGCCAGGGACTGGAACAACAATAGTCCGCAGGATATAGGCCATTCCACTACTGGGTGTCATGTCAAAAGAAACGATTGAGACGCTGGTTTCTGAACTGATCCACGAAGAGGATTGGCGCCGTATGCGAGCGACGGCTGCTTGTGTAGCGGGTGGTCCTCGTTCGGTTCAGGCGCTCATCGAGGCCCTGCGGTCCGGACCCACCGAACTGAAAAAAGAGGCAGCGGCGATGCTGGCTCGAATCAAGGACCCACATGCCGGAGTGGCCCTAGTCAAACTGCTCGAACATGATGAAGAGGTCGTTCGGAAAGCCGGTGCAGCGGCCCTTGAACAGATGGCAGGGGTGCTCGACCAGGACACGGCCAGGGCGTTGGTTTTATTGCTTCCCAATACTCCGGAAGGCGCGATCAGACAGGTCCTGAGCCATCTGATCGGGGCAATTCCGACTGCGGTCCTTCCCTTGTGCGAGATGCTCAAGCATCCGGATCAGGATGCGCAGGTCGCAGCGGCACTGATGTTGGATCAGTTATTGGACCCCCGCTCCATCGATGCATTTATCGATGCCATGGGCCAGCCGGCCGTTCGGAATATCGCGGTCGGGACATTGAAAAAACTAGGCGCAATCCGCGAACGAATCGACGAGATGTTTAATGCGTTGCGGGAGGTCGAAGGAGCCAGCGAGCGCGAGGAGGCGCGCATGGCAACGGTCATCGCCTTGCTCGGGATCGGACGGCCGAGCGTGGAAATCCTGATCGAGTATCTCGAAGACGACGACTGGCTCGTGCGCGAGGCAGCGGCTGACTTACTGGGGAAAATCGGAGATGTGAGGGCCGTGGAACCGTTGATGACGCGGCTGGAACAGGACAAGGATACCGGGGTGAAAGAGTTGGCGATCAAATCCCTTGGGCTGATCGGCGATGCACGCCCGACCCGACTCTATCTCGACGCCATTCCCATCCGCCCGTTGCGGGTGTATGCCATGGAAGCCTTGGCCAAGATCAAGGAAGTGGAAGTCCTGCGCGCACATAAGGAACTCTTTGACCGACTCCGAACGGATCGCGACGGCCTGGTGGCCTATAATGCCGGCTTGATCGCCGACAAACTCGAAGCCATCACGTCTGTGGAAAGCCAATCCCGGGAAGAGGACCACGAGAATGAGTGAACAGGGTGCGTCCGATCGAATCGAGCAACTCATCCAAGCATTGCACGACGAAAACGATGCATTGCGCGAGCACGCCATCGCGAGCCTCGGCCAGACCGGTCCGGAGGCGCTACCCCGGTTGATTGACCTCATGGCCGATGAAGATGCGGTCATTCGAGAGGCGGCGGCCAGCGCGGTCGTGCGGATGGGGTCGTCCGTCATCGAACCGATGATCGAAGCCCTGCAAGATGATTCGTGGGCCATCCGAGAACAGGCGGCTTCGGCACTCGGGAAATTGCGGGATCGACGTGCCACTGAGCCTCTGGTCAAGGCGATTCATGACCGTGACGGTGCCGTCAGGACGGCAGCGGTGTGGGCGCTGGAGCGGATCGGTGATTCACAAGCGGTGCCTGGGTTGATCGATGCGCTCATGGACAGCACTCTGCGCGAGGATGCAGCCCGGGTGTTGAAGAAGATCGGCGACGTGCGGGCGGTCGAGGCGCTGATCGACGGACTCCTCGGTTCCAATTGGATGGTTCGTCGTCATGCGGCGGAAGCACTGGGCAAGATCGGTGACCGCCGGGGAGTGACGCCGTTGATCGAGTCGTTGAAAGATGAAGATTGGCTGGTCCGTAGGAATGCCGCCGAATCACTCGCGCGGCTTGGCGCGAAAGAAGCCATTCAGCCCTTGCTGGTGCTGCGCGAGGACGAGAACACCATGGTCCAGGAAACCGTCGAAGCGGTGCTGGCCAGTCTCGGCTGGACACCTGAACCGCAATAACTCAAACCAATAGAGGATACATGCCCATGGCGGATGAAGCTCCGAAGTTGATTCAGATCGCCCCGAAAGGGGGAGAGAAGAAAGACGGTTTCAACTTGGTGACAGAGCGAGTGGTGGCGGTCAACCCCGAGAGTAGACAGCTCGAGGTCGAGCTCCTGGCCTATGACGGCAAGACGGTCGTCCTGGACGTGGCCGAGGAAGCGCTGGATGACCTCAAAAAGATCAAGGCCGGAGACGGTGCCACGATCCGGGTGGTCGAGGAAGGCGGCAAGCGGGTCGCGAAGAGCTTCAGGCTCCGCCCCAAAGATCCGAACGCCGCCAGAGCCGACGCCATGTTGCTCGACCTCAGGGATTCACACTGGTTGAATCGGAAGTACGCGGCAGAGGTCTTAGGGGAGTTGAAAGATCCACGTGCCGTCGATCCGCTCGTGGCGGCATTGAACGACGAAGTCGGTGACGTGCGGCAACGCGCCTATGATTCGTTGATTAAACTCGGTGGCCCCTCCGTCCCGTCGCTCATTCCGCTTCTGGTGTCCGAAGAGGACGAGATTCGTCAATCCGCAACCGAGATTCTTCGGAAAATCGGCAAACCGGCCGTCGAACCGCTGGCCACAGCGTTAACGGACGCCGATGACCGGCTGAAGACCCGAATCATGAAGGTGCTCGATCGCATGGGGTACAAGCCGAAAACCAAGGAGCAGGCCAAAGCCGAATTACCGAGGCTGACCTGAATGCACAGGGGGTTCGGCTAGGAGCCTGTCCGACATTGCCTTCGTGACGAGGTGAAGGAGGTGATGGCAGATGCAAGACCACAGGCCGCGAAAAACCGGAAGCGTATTGGTTGGAATACGTGGAGGATTTTTCGTGGCCGAGAACGCAGCAGATACCGATACATCGTTCGCCTCAGTAGAAAGGTCCATGTCGGACAGACTCCTAGTGAGGGCGTTTGCTGGGACGGCCGACTGAGATGTAGTGAAATCCATAGCTGACGACACGATCCGGGTCGTAGACATTACGCAAGTCGATGAGGATCGGCGATTTCATAATTCCTTTGAGCTTCTCGAAATCGAGGCTCCTAAATTGGTTCCATTCGGTCATGATGATCAGCGCATCTGTCCCTTCTGCGACATGGTATGGATCGGTGCAGGGCGTTAGCGCCGACACCATCCGGCACGCGTCATCCAGTGCGATCGGGTCATACCCGCGCACCTTGGCTCCTTCTTTCAATAATTCCTGAGCGATGGCTAGCGCAGGGGCCTCTCGTAAATCGTTGGTGTTCGGCTTAAAAGAAAGTCCGAGCAGGCCCACTGTTTTTCCTTTGAGCCCTCCCACCGCATCACGAATCTTGTCCACCATGCGCCGTCGTTGATCGTCATTGACTTTGGAGGCAGCGAGAGCTACCTGCACCGGATAGCCGACTCGCTCGCCGGTCTGAATCAATGCCGCTAAATCTTTTGGGAAACAAGACCCTCCGAATCCGGCGCCTGCATGCAGAAACTTGGGACCGATGCGGTTGTCCAGTCCCATTCCTTTCGCAACCATCTGTACGTTGGCCCCCAACCGTTCACAGAGGTTGGCCATTTCGTTGATAAAGGAAATCTTCGTGGCCAAAAACGCGTTTGAGGCATACTTAATCAATTCAGCCGTTGGGATATCCGTGACGACGATCGGCGTTTCAATGAGGTACAGCGGACGATACAAATCCTTCATGATGGCGACCGCCTGATCACTGTCGGCTCCGATGACCACGCGATTCGGGCGCAGAAAATCTTCGATCGCGGACCCTTCCCGCAGAAACTCCGGATTCGACACAATGTCGAACCGAAAGGGGTTCGTCTGGGTCTTGCTGATGACCTCACGAAGTTTTGCGCCGGTGCCCACGGGAACCGTGGATTTGGTCACGATGACCTTGTATCCGGTCATGTTCCGCGCGATCCCTTTGCCGACTTCTTCGACATACGATAAATCGGCAGATCCGTCTCCTCGGGGAGGCGTCCCAACCGCGATAAAGATGACCAATGCCTTATCGACCGCTTTGGCAATATCAGTGGTAAAGCTCAGTCGGCCTTCTTTGACACCCTTGGCCACCAGTTCTGTAATACCCGGTTCGTAGAAGGGGACGTCACCCTTCTCGAGCTTGTCGATTCTCCGCGCGTCGTTGTCCATACAGGTCACATTCACGCCGAATTCGGCAAAGCAGGCCCCTGTCACCAGTCCGACATAGCCGGTTCCAATCACACTGACGTGCATGGCTCCTCCTCACTGCATAGGGAATTCGCTGGTGAGTATAGCAACCGGAGCCCCACCGGGCAACGAATTCCACCCTTGTTCATTTGTTCATTGCAGAGCTCCGACCGGGTTTCGTTGACTCTCAGAAAATACGTTGAGTACAATCCGACGCCATTTCGCACTCCGTACAAATGGAGAGACGCTCCGCGCCTTCGTTCAATCGATGACTCCTTACCCTTCACGAATTCCCCGCTGGTTTCTGCTCTTGACCGCCCTCATGACCGGGGCAGTGGTTATGGCATTGGAAATACTCGGCAGTCGGCTGTTGGCACCTGTATTCGGCAGTTCGTTGTTTGTCTGGGGCGCGTTGATAGGAGTGATCCTGGCCGCCATGAGCAGCGGGTACGCGTTCGGGGGTTGGGTCTCCGACCGTTATACCGGCGGACGAGTGCTGGCCGCTCTGTTACTCTTTTCAGGGAGCTGGACGTTTCTCGTCGCGTGGGCGAACCAACCCATTCTGTTCGAAGTCGAGAAGATGGTGCAAGACCCTCGCTGGGGTCCTTGCCTCGCCGCGGCCATACTCCTCGCCCCTCCCGCGTTTGGGCTGAGCGGCGTGTTGCCGGCCATGTTGCGCTTGGCGGTCGCGGACATGGATCACCTTGGTCGGCAGACGGGCCGTATGATCGCCCTGTCGACCGTGGGCAGTCTGGCCGGAACCTGGGGCACGGCTTTCTTTCTCTTATCGTGGCTCGGAAGCCAATCGTTGATGGCCTGGCTGGGCGGCATTCAGGTCGGACTCGGTGTTCTATGGCTCATGAAAGGAACATCGGCGCGCCCATTGGTATGGCTGCTTGCCCTTGGTTGCTTCGCCCTGTTTGGCACCATGGCTCTCAACTCGCTCCAACGATTGAAGGCCCCCATCTATCAAGAGGAAAGTCCATACCAGCAGGTCCGTATTCGCGAAGATGATCTCTTCCGGTACCTCGTGTTGGATCGTACGTTTCATGCCACGATGTGGAAAGTCGACCCGACTTTCCTCTTTCTCCCCTACAGCCAAATGATGGTGACTTCGCTGGCACTGGTGCCCGAGCCGAAACGCGGCCTCATTCTCGGTCATGGCGGCGGTTCGTTGGCGAAGTGGTTGGCGCGGCACCGGCCTGATTTGGAGTTGGATATCGTGGAATTCGACCCGGTTGTCGTCCGAATGGCCGAAGAGTATTTTGAGTATCGCCCGCCGGCCAATCATCACGTCTTTGTGAAGGACGGACGAGCTTTTCTCAACGCGACGGATCACAGGTACGATGTCATGTGGATCGACGCCTTCGCACGGGATATGATCCCTTTTCACCTCACCACGGCGGAGTTTTACGCCTTAGTACGAACGCGCCTGAACCCGGAGGGAGTCGTCGCGGTCAATCTGGCGTCATCCGGCAAGGAGGGTGATCTCGCTCGAGCCGCCGCGATCGTACAAACCATGCGACAGGCCTTTCCGGTCCTCACCACATTCGCGGTCGAGGGGCCGTGGAAGACCGGCATGACCCCGGCGAAGAATCTGATCTTCTTTGGAGGCCGTCCTATTGAGCATGAAGCAGAAAGCAGTCTTGTGACGAAGGTCACGGACATGGCGACGAATCAGCGTCTGCCGATGGAAGCGATCGCGCTGTTGAGTACGCGTCGGACCGAGCCCTGGCCACCCGGCGTCGTCTTGAGCGACGATTTTGCTCCTTACGATCTTCTCCTTGGGCAAGAACGATCACAACTGGTGGAATGAGGATACGCGTCTCTGATTCTATTCGGTGGGATGCTGAGCAGGGTGAGAAGTGCCCTGTTCATGGCAGCCGCTCCAGGTATGAATGCTTTGGTCACCCGCCTCGACGAGCAGTCGAAGCATCTCGGTGATTTCTGCCTGTCTTTTGAGAAAATACCTGGCGGAGGAACCCTTCTTCTTGCCGACTCGTACGGTGAGAATGCGGGCATCTCGCAGCGCAAAGACATCTTCATCGGTTTCGTCGTCTCCCACGTAGAGAGCCGTGCTACAGTCAAGGCGGCGCATGTACTCCAGCAACGCCGTCCCCTTGTGCGACGCCGTCGGCGGCATCACATTGACGACGGATTTCCCCAGGACAATGCGAGGAGGAGGAGACAGTTCGGCGACGATTCGGGAAATCAGCGCCCGCGCCTCGTCCCGCTGATCGACCGTGCGATAGTGGAATGAGAGCGAATAGGACTTATTTTCGATCACCACACCTCTTCCAGTCAGCTCGTCTTGAAATCGTCCGTTGATCAATTGCAGCCATCCGGAACTGGTCTCTCGGACTTGCTGCATATCCTCTCGACGCGTATGGGGACCTTCTGACCCATGGTTCCCGATCAAGTGGGGTACGGCAGTCCCGACACGCGAGCGCAAGTCCTCCACGGAGCGTCCCGAGATGATGGCCGTGGGAGCGCGCTTCGCGAGTTCCTCGAGCCAGAAACGGATGGGACGAGCCAACTTGGCAGCATGATGGTCTCGGACGATTTTCGCCAAGGTCCCGTCAAAATCAAACGCATACAGAGACCGTACTTTCAACAGCGCTCCGAGGTCGCCTCTTCCTGTTTCCGTCAATAAATAGTCCATCGTCCGTCCATCAACTCAGTAAGCTCGGCCGCCGCGCCTGTTTCATGACTCGTTCCTTTTGTCTCATGCGGGCGGCATCGATGAGCATACGCCCGGCCCAGCGATACACATTGAACTCCTGGATCAGTCCGCGCATGCTCTGCATCCTGGCCCGCTGCTCCACTTTCGGCATCGTCAGGCCAAGATGAAGCGCGGCTGCAAATTGATCGATGTCGTAAGGATTGATCACGAGCGCCTCCGTCAGTTCCCGAGCGGCTCCCGTGAATTGGCTCAGAATCAACACGCCTTGCTCGTCATCCCGGGCCCCGACGAACTCTTTGGCGACCAAATTCATGCCGTCATGGAGACTGCTGACCACGCAGAGGTCCGCCCCGCGATAACACTCGCAGACCTGCGACGCCTCATGGTGTTGAATCCGCAGGCAGATTGGTTCATATCCCTCTCGCCCAAACCGCTTGTTGATCTGCTCAGCCAAGGCATTGACCTGATTGGTGAAATGCTGGTACTGCTCGATCATGGCACGGCTGGGAGCGGCGATCTGAATAAAGGTAAACTTCCCGATCCATTCCGGCTGGAGTTCCAGCAACCGTTCCACGGCCATGAACCGCTCGAGTATTCCCTTCGTATAATCCAGGCGTTCGACTCCAAGGCCCACGAAGCGATCCGGCGGCATGCCATACAGCTCCCGCAATCTGGTTCGGCATTCCGGGACCGGCGGTTGGTTGCGCAGCCATTGCGGAGGCCATTCGATGGAAATCGGATAGGGGTTGACCGCCGTCATCTTCCCCCCATAGGAAACTGTTGAACTGTTTCGATCGATGCGCGCCTCGAGTATTCGGTCGACACTGTCGATGAAGTTGTTGCAGTGGACCCTGGTGTGGAACCCAAGAATGCTGCTTCCGAGCAGCCCTTCCAGAATTTCCTCCCGCCAAGGACAGATCCCGAAACTTTCCGCATTTGCCCAAGGAATATGCCAGAACATGATGATCGTCGCCGTCGGCAGTCGATCACGGATGAGCTTCGGAAGCAAAGCAAAATGGTAATCCTGAACGAGGACGACCGGATTGTCGGTCGTGGCCTCCTCATAGACGGCCTGAGCAAAACGCTCATTGACGGCCACATAATGTTTCCAGTCCGATGAACGGAACGTAGGCCGGACATGGGAGATATGACAGAGCGGCCACAATCCCTCGTTGGCAAATCCGTAATAGTACCCGGCCTCTTCCTCGGCTGTGAGCCACACTCTGCGAATCTCATACGTGGGATGCGACGGCGGGACACCGACATGGTTCCGCGCGTCCACCACGTCTCGATCCGCGGATCCGTTGCCATGTGCCACCCAAGTTCCGGAACAGGCGCGCATCACCGGTTCAAGCGCCGAGACCAGCCCGCTTGCCGGCACCTGTACGACGATATTCTTATCCTGCCAAAAGTGAGCATACGGCTGTCGGTTCGACACAATCAGCACCTGATCCCCGGCAAGTTGTTCATGAAGGATCGTCTTGAGGCTGGACGGGGACCATGAAATCTGCGTTTCATCACGCATGCGGCGATCAGATTCAAGAGCCTGTACCAACGAGCGCAAGTCCTTCGCCAACGGCTGAAGTTCGGGAGCATGTTGCTCCTGCGTCAGGGGGGTCAGCAGTCGTTCTCCCTTGACCATGGCTCGCACTCCGGCCACCCACTCTTTCCAGCTGAAGTGTGCGACCAACACGGTCACCAGTGAGATGACCGCCGTAAGCCCTGCAAATAGATAAAAGACGTACCGTTTCGTATCGCTACTCCGTTGTTGGATAAACCTCATGTCGTGGAGCAGGAGAAGACGTCCAAGCGGACGTCCGTTGGACTCTATGGACGCTGAAGTGATATGGAGCGGTCCGCTGCTGTAGGACCGCACGGCGGAAGAATTGGGGACTAGGTTGAGGGTATCTTTACAGGTGACATCCTGCGGGTATGCCTGGGTCTCATAGAGGAGGAGGTGGTCGAGATTACAAAATCCCAGGGCGTACAATCGTTCGTCCTGAAGAATGCGCGTAAAATACGCAAGGATCTTACCTCTGGAATTAGATACCAACAGGTCGGCAAGCGGTCCCTCCATCGTATTGACCATGAGTTTGGACCGCATATCGAGATCGCGGACAAACCATTTCAATTCGAGTGAGTCGACGAGCGGGACGACCCCATAGGCGATCACCGCCAACACAATCACCAAGGGAAGCACAAACCGCAGAGAGAGTGCGAGCAGCCTCATAGAAACAAGTTAGTTTACTTTCGTGGAGAAATCAAATATGGTCACCCTGTGTACCAGTACGGACTCATCGGAAACTGCCAAATTTCCGCGCTGATCAGTGCACAAGGGTCTCTCGACTGGTTGTGCCTCCCGAGGCCCGACAGCCCACCGATCTTTGGAAAAATCCTGGACCAGGAGGGTGGCCAGTTTTCCATCTCCTCGTCCGTCTTCTCCTCGGAAGCGACCACGACACAACAGTATCTCCCGAACACCAATATATTAGTGACAACCGTCTCGTTACCCAACGGGGATGCCTTCCGTATTACCGACTTTTGCCCACGCTTCCTGCAATATGGCCGCATCTATCGTCCAGCCGCCTTAATTCGAATCGTCGAGCCGCTGAGTGGATCACCGTCGATTCGTGTCTGTTGCAAGCCGGTATCCGGTTGGGAGAAAACGCCGGTTCGGTCCGTCCGCGGCAGCAGCCACCTTCGGTACGATATCCGGGGAGACTACTTGCGGGTGCTCACGAATATGCCGCTGACGTACCTGTGCGAGGAAACACCGGTCATCCTGACGTCGAAGATGTACTTCGCACTGACGTGGGGACTCGGGATTGAAGATGACCTCGTCAAAGTCAGTCACGAATTTCTCGATCAGACGACCAA
>JBKKBQ010000132.1:0-15183 GCA_046714015.1 Nitrospira sp. | reverse complement strand
GCTTCAAGCCCAAGAGATTGACATCCTTATACCCGGTCAATGCACCAACCAACGCCTGTTGGCTACGGGCGAAGGCCGGGGGATCCAGGATTACTAGATCATAGCGCCGCCCCGCCTTCACTAGCTTGCGCATCTCCTCGAACGCATCGACTTGGCGATAGGTGCAGCGATCCTCCACTTTGTTCATCGTGGCGTGCGTTCCGGCCATGGCCAGGGTGTCTTGACTGACATCAAGACCTTCCACTGATACAGCTCCGGCTAGCGCTGCGTGAATGCCGAAGGCGCCGGTATGGCAGAACACTTCCAAGACTTCGGTTCCTGACGCCAACTTGGCTGCAGCCAGCCGATTTTCCCGTTGATCGCAAAACCAGCCGGTTTTTTGCCCCCGTTCCACATCCACGAGAAACTTTGCGGACCCTTCGTGAATCTCAACTTGCGTCGGGCCGCTGCCTCGGAGAAACCTCCGTTCGAGCGGCAACCCTTCAAGCTGCCGGCTCTTGGCATCGTTCCTCAGATAGACGGCTGTGAGATTCAGCTCCTTCATCATCAAGTCGGCCAAAAGCTCCTTCCGGCTATCCATGCCAAACGACAAGCACTGCATGACCAACAGCTGATCGTACCGATCCACGATCAACCCCGGCAATCGATCGCCTTCCGCATAGATCAGCCGATAGGCATTGGACTGCGCGACGACTCGCTGGCGTAGGCGGATGGCCTGCTGGATGCTCGCTCGCCAGAACGTCTCGTCGATTGGCTGATCCTCGAATGTTAAGAGGCGGACGCGGATTTTTGAGGACGGGTTGTAGAGACCACGTCCGTAGAATTGTCCGTCGGCGGTCAGGACATCGACTAAATCCCCGGCTGCTGCTTGACCGGCTACCGATCCGACATGACCGGCAAATAGCCAGAGATGCCGTCCCTCCGGGATGCGTAGCGACGTAAGGCGGACCTGGGCCATCGGCGTCATCGTCTTTTCTCCTGTAACATGGTGTGCCTGACTGACTCGGTGCGTGAGTGGTCACCTGCCAGCTGTCGTCACCCCGATCATCACACGCTCATTGCTTGACGAACCCCGGCCAGTATGTTTTCCTGATGACGACGCGGTCTAATCATCGGTGTGAGGATAAAGAAGAATGGGCGACAAAGCTACCATTGGCTCCGCTGTGTTGGACCGCCTGCATCGCCTGGGCGTTCGCCATATTTTCGGCATTCCGGGCGACTACGTGCTGTCCCTCTATCAACTGATCGAAGCCTCACCGATCAAGCACATCGGAACCACGCGGGAGGACTGTGCCGGATTTGCGGCGGACGCCTATGCCAGGATCAATGGCATCGGAGCCGTCTGCGTGACCTATTGCGTGGGTGGGCTCAACACCGTCAACGCCATCGCCTGCGCCTATGCTGAACGGTCGCCGGTCGTCCTACTGACCGGATCGCCCGGTCTGTCTGAACGAACTCGCACTCCCTATCTGCATCATATGGTCCGCGACTTCGGTACGCAACGAGAAGTCTTTGAACGGATGACCGTTGCGGCCGTGACGTTGGATGATCCCCTGACCGCCGAACGGGAAATGGATCGGGCCTTTGCCGCCCTCCTTCGCTACCGCCGTCCGATCTATATCGAGATCCCCAGAGATATGGTCCACTGTCCCCTTTCAGGTGGGACCAAGTCGGTCTGCCTTGAGGATACACCGAGTGACCCCGCTGCTCTCGAAGAAGCGATCAGTGAAGTACGGATCATGCTCGCCTCGGCCAAACGCCCGGCCATGCTCGTGGGAGCGGAAGTGGGGCGATTTGGGTTACAAGACGATTTGGCTCGTCTGGTGGAGCAACTCAATATTCCCATCGCCTCGACGCTACTCGGCAAATCAATTATTCGCGAAGATCACCCATTGTATGTCGGCGTCTATGGGGGGCTGATCGGGCGTGACCAGGTCCAACAATTCATTAACGATTCCGACTGCCTGTTGATCCTGGGGTCCATCCTATCCGACGTGGAAGATCTCGATGCCTCATCACCCCTCCTTTCAGAGGGACGCACGATCCATGCGACTGCGGACCGTATCGCCATCAAGCATCATCGGTATGAATCGATTAAGTTTCAGGACTTTGTCCAGGGCCTCGTGAAATCTCCGCTTCCCTCCTTTTCCCAATCACAACGATCGTTGCCGGCCCAAACCGTCCCGGCACCGTCGGCACCAGACCTGGATGCACCGGTGACGCTGAGCGGACTCTTTCGCCATCTGGATACAGTGCTCACCGAAAAGACGGTCGTGATTGCCGACGTCGGGGAATCGCTCTTTGCCGCGGCGGACCTGCACGTGCGCCATCGATTTGAGTTCCTGTCTCCGGCCTATTACACCTCAATGGGATTCGCCGTCCCTGCCGCCTTAGGAGCCTCGTTCGCTGATCCCAGCCTGCGGCCTATCGTGCTGGTTGGAGACGGGGCCTTTCAGATGACCGGGACTGAATTGGCCAGCTGCGTGCGATATCGCCAATCACCGATTGTGATCGTCCTGAATAACCGGGGCTATTCGACGGAGCGAGAGATTTTAGAAGGTCCGTTTAACGATGTGCATGAATGGCAGTATGAAAACGTGTGCGACTTGATCGGAGGCGGAAAGGGATCGCGTGTGAGCACACAAAGGGAATTCGAACAGAGCCTCGCCGCCGCCTTTGCCGACCAAAGTCAGCTGCATCTTCTCAATGTCCTCTTGAGCCCCAGTGATCGATCGCCCGGCATGGTGCGCTTGGCGAGGCGGCTGGGGAAGAAGCTTTCAACAGATAAGCCATAGGGAAAACCCTCCACTCCTGCCTGCTTTTTCCCACACCTCTACGAAACATTTCCTCAGAATTCGAGCGAATCTCGGGTACGAAATGAGAAGGGTCTCGGCCTTTGGCCATAATCAGCGGTGGCATGCCCCCTGCATTTTTCAGTTGTTTATATTACACTCCAATCGGAGTACTCTGTTTTTCCCGTCCCCCGGCTTTACGCGAGGCTGGCTTTCGGCAATAATCAGGAATTCGCAGAGAGGCCGTTGTGTCTGACTTTTATCAAAATGGCGTCGTGACCGTTCTCCACCGTCTCGGTCAGCCCAACACTGAGCAGCTGGAGTATGAACTCGAGCGGTATGCGAAAACAACGCCGATCGCCTTGGTCCTCCCATCGCTCTATGCGGAACTGGAGCGTCACGCCCTCAAGCGCATCGTTGAAACCCTGAGTGAGGTTCGCTACATCAACGAGATCGTCATTTCTTTGGATCAGGCCTCTGCGTTGGAATTCAGGCTGGCCAAGCAATTCTTTTCTCAGCTCCCCCAACGAGTCCGCGTCGTCTGGAACGACGGGACCCGGATCCAAGCGCTGTTGAACACCTTGGTCTCGCATGAGATCGACATCGGACACCAGGGCAAGGGACGCGGATGCTGGACGGCCTACGGCTATGTGCTGGCCCGAGGCGAAAGCCAGGTCATCGCCCTGCATGACTGCGACATCGTGAGTTACGACCGTCAGTACCTCGCTCGCCTCTGTTACCCCGTCGCCAATCCGAACCTCGCCTACGAATTTTGTAAGGGGTATTACAGCCGCGTGACGGATCGTATGCACGGACGGGTGACGCGTCTCTTCATCACTCCACTGATCCGCAGCTTGCAACTACTGGTCGGGCCGCATCCCCTCCTCTCGTTTCTGGATAGTTTTCGGTACCCGCTTGCCGGTGAATTCGCGATGGTACGGGATCTTGCCTGGATCAACCGTATTCCCGGCGACTGGGGATTGGAGGTCGGCATGCTGGCTGAGGTATACCGCAATTGCGCCCTCCGGCGTATCTGCCAGGCGGATATCGCCGATGCGTATGAGCATAAACATCAACCGCTGTCGACGCACAATCCGGATGCCGGCTTGTTGAAAATGTGCGTGGACATCACCAAATCCCTCTTCCGCAACCTCGCGAGCGAAGGATTGGTCCTGTCGGAGAGCACGCTCAAGACCCTGCGGGCCACATATTTACAGGCCGCGCAAGAAGCCATCAGTCGGTACGAAAATGACGCGGCGATCAATAGTTTGCGCTTTGACCGCCATGAAGAGCGGCGCGCCGTCGAAGTATTTCTGCGCGGAATGACGTTGGCGACGGACAGTTTCCTCGAAGACCCGTTGGGCGTCCCCATGATCTCGAACTGGAGCCGGGTGACCCATGCCGTCCCGGATATTTTTCATCGGCTCATGGACGCCGTGGAACAGGACCATGCCTGGGATCCCACGGCCGAAACAAGGCAACCTGTCGCATGACGACCAGTTTGATTCCACTCACCGCTGAAACCGAAGACCTGCTGGAAGCGGTTCGCAGCGCCGACATTCTGGTCGGCATTCCCAGCTTCAACAACGCAGGGACCGTCGGCCATGTCGTCCGCGCCGTCGGAGCGGGGCTGGCAAAATACTTTTACGGCCAGCGCGCCGTCCTGGTGAATGCGGACGGCGGCTCCACCGACGACACCCCCGCCATCGTCGCTCATACCATGGTCGATCTGGACCCCCTCTTTATCAGCGATCGGCAGAGCACGCTCCACCGGATTGTCACGCCCTATCACGGGATCCCTGGCAAGGGCAGCGCGTTTCGCACGATCTTCGAGATCGCTCGGCGGCTCAAGGTCAAAGCCTGTGCCGTCGTCGATTCGGACGTGCGCAGCATCACACCCGAGTGGATGGAACTGCTCCTTCATCCGATCATCAAAGAAGGCTACGACTATGTGGCCCCGTACTATCGACGCCACAAGTACGACGGGACCATCACCAACAGCATCGCCTATCCCCTGACTAGAGCCCTGTACGGACAGGAGGTCCGTCAGCCGATCGGCGGAGATTTCGGATTCACCGGAGACCTGGCCCAGCACTATCTGGAGAAGAATGTCTGGGAGTCCGATGTGGCGCGCTTCGGGATCGACATTTGGATGACGACCGAGGCCATTACGAGCGGCGCCAAGGTGTGTCAGAGTTTTCTCGGGGCCAAGATCCACGATCCGAAGGACCCCGCCGCCGACCTCTCGTCCATGTTGCGACAGGTGGTTGGAGCTTTGTTCGCCTTGATGGAAGCCCATGCTCCCACCTGGCTGTCCATCAAAGAGTCTCGAAAGGTGCCTCTCTTCGGCTTCCAATATGAGGTGGGCGTTGAGCCGGTGAACGTCAATGTCGAACGAATGGTCGACTTGTTTCATCTCGGACTCACGGATCTTCACGCCATTTGGGCGCGGATACTCTCGGAAGAGTCGCTGGACCAGTTGTCCCGCCTTCGAGATGTCGGTCTACGGGACTTTCGCATTCCGGATTCGTTGTGGGCCCAGATCATTTATGACGCCGCATTGGCGCACCATCGAAACGTGCTCCCGCAAGAACATCTCCTCAAAGCGCTGACCCCGCTCTATTTGGGGAAAACCGCGTCGTTCGTGTTGGATACTCAAGGGTTAACGACCGCAGAAGCCGAGCACCTGATCGAAGCGCTGTGCCGAACGTTCGAGAAACAAAAAGAGTATCTTGTGACTCGTTGGCCTCAGTCTCATGATGCGCGGGAAGTCATCAGCACTGCCCACGCGAGGCCTGAAAGGAGCCAGCCATGACTTCAACCTGGGAACATACGTTACTCGGACCGGTCGCTGCCCTCGGTGAACGCGTCTTCGCCATTCTTCCCAACGTCCTGGCCATGATGATTCTCTTGCTGGTCGGCCTGGGTGCAGCGTGGGGCATGGGGCATTTGACGGAGCGGCTGCTTCGCGTCATCGGCCTGGATCGACTCTGTGATCGGATCGGGATCGCGGCCGCCCTCCTGAGGGGAGGCATCAAAGCCGATCCGTCCTACGTTATCGGTCGCATTACCTACTGGTTGATTGTGATCTTCGCAACCACGGCCTCGCTGGGCGCGCTCGACGTGGCCCCGATCAATGAAGCGGCGCACTCGCTCTTATCGTACATTCCCCATTTGGTCACAGCGGCCGTGATCGGGATCATCGGCTATCTCGTCTCGAACTTTGTGTCGCAGGCCGTCCTTATCGCCGCCGTGAATGCGGGGTTGCCTCCGGCCCGCTGGATCGCCGCCGGGACACGTTGGGGCATTCAACTCTTGACGGTAGCCATGGCGCTCGAACAGTTGGGCATCGCCCAGCACATCGTCGTTGTCGGGTTCGGCATTACCTGGGGAGGCCTCGTCCTCGCCGCTGCACTGGCGCTGGGGTTGGGCGGGAAGGATCTGGCGAAGGATTTCCTGGAGCGACGTCTGGCTGGACATTCCCGGTCGCAGATCAACGAGGACTTACGGCATCTCTAAACCCATGTCACGCTACATTTTGTTCACAGACCTGGACGGCAGTCTCTTGGACAACGATACGTATTCCTTTGACGAGGCGAGACCGGCGCTCGACGCCCTTCGTTCGGAAAATGTTCCAGTCATTCTCGTCTCCGGAAAGACCCGCGCGGAAATCGAACCGCTTCGAGAGCGCCTTGATCACCACAGTCCCTTCATCGTTGAGAATGGCGCGGCGGTGTTTGTGCCCCTCAATACCTTTGACTTCCCCCTGGAACGGTCGCGACGACGCTCCAGTTACCATATCATCGAACTCGGTACGCCCTATGCGCTCCTTCGGGATGTGCTCCGACAAATCGAAGAAGCGGTGGGCACGCCGCTCCAAGGGTTCGGCGACCTGTCGGTCGACGAAGTCATGGCAAACACAGGGCTCGCCCGAGAAGATGCGCTGCGAGCCATGCTGCGCGAATTCGATGAGCCGTTTTTGGTGAACGGCCCCCCCAGGTTGATCGAGGAAGTCTGCCGCCAGATCGTGACACGAGGTCTGAGCTGGACGAGGGGCGGGCGATTTTTTCACTTGACGGGAAACAACGACAAAGGCCGGGCCGCAGAAATTCTTCTCCGCTGCTACAAACGGCAAGGGCGACTGGCGAATCTTCCGGACGACATAGAAACCATCGGCATCGGCGATAGCCTAAACGATCTCCCGCTCTTATTGACGGTCGATCGTCCAGTCTTGGTACAAAAACCAGACGGCTCGTACGACCCTGACATCAACCTACCGAACCTCATTCGCGCGCCTGGCATCGGCCCTGCCGGTTGGAATCGTGCCGTCCTGGACTTGCTCAGACAGGCCTCGGAAGAGCCATTCCTTGGCCGGTCAGCCAACAGCCGAGCCTCATGACCCCCCTTATTCAGAAACGTTGTGCTGCACTAGCAGAATAGAGTTCAAGAAGTCTCAAATCATCTCACAAATATCCCGCAGGCTGTTCAAAATGGCCGTTCAGCAAGGCCGCAGCAAGAGAAGAGGGGAGGCGGACGTGTCGGTACGTTGAGCCTCTGAGCGCTGTGAGAACACAGCTGGCGGACTTTTTCAACAGCCTACTAGTCCTCTGCCGGATTAATAATATGCAGTCCCGCAGTTTTTGACGCCGCCAATAGCTGGGTATCCGCGCTGACGACGGTCAATCGCAACGGCTTCAGCTCCAAGGCCAATGCCAAATGCATGACCTGAGGCGATCGAAGGAACGGATACTCCAAGACCAATTCTTTCGTCGCCAGGTAGGTCTCCATCCTCGGTGCGATAAACTGGTAGAGTCCTTGCTTGGATTCGATTTCGAACTTATAGAGCACCGAATAGCAATCATCCCGTGTAATCTGCCCCTCTTGAGCACGTGCACACAAAACCGCATAAAAGTCCGTCACGGTCCAGGTCGGGACGATGGCGACCTTCCCACGCTTCACCATCAGCTTGTTCACGATCCGCGTGCCCCGCTCCATGCTATAGCGCTTAATGAGTGCGGTCGAGTCAAAATAGTAGTATGGCATCCCCTTACATCCTTCCCTTGAGAATGATTTCCGCGAGAGGCCCTTGGAGCTTGGAGAGCCTATCTTGCAGTTCATCGAGCGGCACCTCTTCGTAGCCCTCTTTTCGCAAGGTGTCGGCAAGATTCCCGTTATTGAAGGACGACGTGTCTTCCTTCAGCCTGTCGTTCAATCGCCGCTTGGCCAGCCGGCTTGAAACTTTTTGCCCTGATTTGGTCAATCCACGCCCCCTGCTGCGTGGAGCCCGGCTGAGGGATGGTTCGTCTGTCTTTTTCACGATCAATGCCTCCTTATCAAAGCACGTTCACTTACCGCCTCACCGCTGATTCTTCTCGTGGGCAACTCGCCGGCATCGTGGCCGTCTCAGGCAACGCGACCTCGCCGAAGATATGCGCGGCGATCGCCTTCGCGACATCCGACGACAGCTCCTGTTGCATGACACGCAGCGTCTTCGCCGTAGCTTCACGCTCCGTCAGGTGCCCTTCCCTCCCGCCGTGCGCCGTCGCCCCGACGACCCGCCGCGTCCCCGGCTCCACGACCTCGAAATCACTACACCACCGAACGTACTTGAAATGTGGGTCCCGCACCTCGACGAGGAACAGACGGACCGTGCCTCGGACGATCAATTCCGGGGAACCAGCCTCCTGACGTTCCGTCGTTGTGATCACATGAAGCCCTTCCCGAATCAGCCCTTCCGCCAGCGCGCGCCCAACCGGTTCTACATGGTCACCGGACACTTGTACCGCAAGCACCAGATTCGTGGCAAGAAATTGCTCCAACTCGCCGGACAATTCGTTGATTTGATAAACGGATGGGGCACCTTGCCCACTGGGACGGATCACCCGCAAATCCGTGTTGTACACCCCGCGCAGAACGAGATTGCGACCGGCCCGCCGAAGGGCGCGAACCTTGGCAAGTTTGTCGGTCGTGTGCCGGGACTCAACGACATCCGAGTCGATCGCGCGATCCAACGCCGATACCTTCTCCATCAATGCGGCTTCGGCCTGAGCACGATTCATCACGCTCAGAGCGTGATACAACCGGCCGTCCGAGTCGTACCACACATCCGCAATCCTGACGTTTTCCAGCACTTTGTCGGTCGAGACCTTCGTCACGCTGTCGATCGTGAGCCGCCGCTCGGCGTTGGAGACACCGCGATTCTCAACAACCAAATACGATTCCCAGTCCTTCGCCTGCGCCGCGACTTCCGCCTTGAAGATGCGAGCGACGGCCGCATACGCCTGATCCTCGGCGTTGCTTCGAGTGTCTGCTTGGCCGACCCCGGTCAGGTAGTGAGTCGATGGATAGTCCCCGCTCCGGCCATCGACCCACTCCGGCTTCCCTTTTCCAATGAACCATGTACAGCCGGTCGATACGGACACCATCGACCACAGGCACAGGAAAACCACGACGCCTTGTCCGAAAGAAGACCCCCCGGCACGCATCATTGCATCACACGCTGGACAATGAACATCGTCTGGCCCTCAGTCAGCGCGATTGTGTGTCCAGCTTTCGCCGTCGTCACCCCTTGTCCCGACGGTCGAATGGACAGGTGGTACTGGCCTGGCGGGACCCACGCCCGGGCGACGTGAATTTCATCGGGCAAGGTCTGCCAGCTTCGCTTGTCGACTTCTTCAGATGCCACTGCCATTGCATGAGCTAAGAGCCCGACCAACAGTCCGACCCAGGGGGCGGCATCCTTTCCAGCGGCATGTTGCGCGCCGATCATGGCTCCTTCCGCCATCGCATATTTCGTCGCCGCTCGCGCGAGCGCTTTCACCGTGATCGCGGGCATGCGGTCCGACAGGTGCTTCTCTGCCAAGGCCGTCACGTTGTGCGCCGGTTCCGACTGAACGGAGACAGAATGGCCCGTGTCATTCGTCAGCGTCATCGTCTCAACGCGCACCGTCGTTTTTTGGGGAACCAGCCGAGGAAGCGCAACCCGAACCACCTCTCCACTCAAGCCGTAGAGCATGCTGTCCGCGACGCGATCTCGTTGATAGGGCGACCGGAAGACTCCTCGATTCAGCAAGACTAACTGTGCGGCATCCAGACTAATTGGCAAATCCAAGAAGAGGTCCTCTTTTCGGGGAGCGCGCCCATTATAGCTGATCATCACAACTTGGGCGAGTCGCTCTTGAGATGAAATAGGCTGCCAGGCGACATCAGGGAATGCCTGTCGATATTCAGCAAACTCCGTCGCGAGGTCGAGCGCCGCCGCCGTCCGTAGAAGATCGGCACGCAGGGACGGAGGAGCGGACATTTTCATCCACCCGCTCATGGCTCCGTACGCTTCATAGGCATTGCGGTAGGCGATGAATGCATTGTTGAGATCTCCGACCGCCTCGTACAAGATCCCGCAGACATACCGGGCAAACCCGTCATTCCGGTACCTGCTTGCCTCCTTCACTCTGTCACTCAGCACATTTAAACGATGGTCGATTCGTCTGGCCTCCACGAGTGCGTCCTGGAACTGCCCCTGCACCGCATAGTTCAATGCATTCACCACGTTGATCATCACAAGCTCATAGGCGTCCCCTTCGTACGGCAACATATTGTCGTTGGTGAGAAATGCGGCCGTTTCAGATCGGATGGTCCTGGTATAGAGCCAGTCAACTTCCTCTTCTGCTCGCTCCAATGCCGCACTGCTTTGCTGATAGTTACCTGCCAACTGCAGTACCATTCCGCGATCCATGTCATACAGCAAACGCCCCTTGGTTCCATACTCTTTCTCGGCCTGCTCCACGATCGCTGCGGCTTGTTGCGGATCACCGGCAAAGAGGCTTTGTTCAATGAGGAGGTAGCGATTGACGGAAGGACCACACCCGGTCAGAAGCACAAGCGCGGTAAGAACAGGCAGCAACGAGATCGGGGTAACAACGCCCCACCGCACAGAACCCCCGGCAAAGCGTGGGAAGATTAAGTTCAACAGCGTCCGCGAAACCTAAAAGACGGTACGTTTCTTTTCGACCACCTTCATGATCTTCTTCTGCCCGTACCAGACTTTCGCATTGTTCTCCAGATCGATCATCTGAAGATCCACCTGGTAGAAGACCGCTTTGGTCCCATCGGCTTCATCAAGAATGGTGGCGATCGTACCCTTCATCATGAAATCGGCTCCGATCTCTTTTCCGGGGGCTTTCTGCGTGTCTTCACGCGCGTAGATGGCTTGCTCTTTCCGTTCGGTTCGAACTTCGTCGCGCTCGCCCTTCCCGGCCACAAACGTGACTTTCTGGGAATTGGTGAGTTCTCGTTCCAAATCTGTGATGAAGGTTTGCACGCTGATGTGTTCATGGCTGCTGTTCAAAACCGTCCCTACCACGACGACGGGCTGACGTTGGTTCGCTTTTTCAAAACTCCCTAGCCATGGATATTGCAGCGCATCCTTGACCATCGCTTCGGCGACCATCCGGGAATCCGTGTCGTTCCACCGGCCGCTCAAATCGGTCACGACCCCGGTATCGACACGAGTCACTTTTGTTTCGTGTCCACATCCTGACAAAGCAAGAGCGACACTCACTATGGCAACGAGCAAAGGACGAAACTTCTGGATCACAATGAACCTCCGAGAAGGAATAGACGGTTCACTCTTCATTGATATTTAGCGAACGCCTCGCTTGTCCTCTTCCTTCTCCAAACGCTCAAACAGCCGATCAGCGTTCTTCCGGACAAAGTCCCGGACTTGTGAATTCAGCTCCTTGGCCTGTTCCAAGTTGTTCTTCATATCCTCCAAACTCAACTTGGTCAACACGTAATAGGTGTTGGTCTTAGAATCCATGTACTGATCAATTTTTCGGACTCCACTGAGTGTGGTCGTCGTGATGGTCTTGATGGCTCGCTCGACATTCTGCTCTTCCGTATTCCGAGTAAAATCTCCGGCGGTCGTCGAGGCCGCATAGTCTCTCATCAGATACCCGGTGTAGGTCTCAAATGTCTTGGCGATCTCGGCCCTCCCGCGATTCTCGGCCGTATCCCAAGCAAGCGGCGCATTACGGACCCCAGCGACCGCCCCAACCCCATAAAAAGCCTTGCTGTCTTTTTCATTATACGCTCCGGACCCCTTTTCAACCCATTTAGGAGGACCGCCGCAAGCCGCCAGTCCCATGATGAGAAGGATGGCAAGACCAGGACCGACCAGTCTTGAATGAATCGCTTGTGACCGGATCAAACAATCCTCCTTGAGATGTATAAGTATATTTACCTTACGTAGAACATCCCGAGCAAAAACGTTGGAATCATGCTAACATGTGTTTTTAGATCAGTCAACGCAACGCCCGCTTCGAGCGGCATCCGCATAATGGAAAGGAGATCTGTGGCAGATATTCAGGTTGACGACGGCATCATTAGAATTCGTAACCTTGAGATTCAGGATCCCAAGGCTGCGGCGGTCCTCTCTGCCTACCCCCAGGCACGCTGGGCTGAAATCACCCGTCGAGCGGTCAAGATCGGCCTGGGATACCTGAAAGGTGGGGAGAACAATTAGGGAACTGGAGTGTGATCGGCTTGACCGATGGCCGCTCGAGCTCGAGCATGTGTGCCGCCTAGTTCCACGTAGCGGCGAAAGGCCTCCACCGACTTAGGCTGATCATTGAGATGATCGGCATACAGTGCCCCCAACGCGAAGTAGACATCCTGATAGCGGTTGTTGACACGTACGGCTTGTCGGAGAGCTGCTTCAGCTTCCGCAAGCTCCCCGCGTTTTTCGTGAATTAATCCCAGCGTATAAAACGAATCGGGGTTCCCCGGCGCATATTGCACCGCAAGGAGTCCGGCAGCCAAGGCCTCGTCAAGATTCGGCACCACATCCAATCGAACATAACTCTTCAGCACGTACGCATCGCCGTAGGTCGGATCGTAGCTGATCGCGCGATCCAGTCGTTCTAACGCCTCGCCTCCTGATTTCCCTTCCTGCAACAGCGCAAGGGCTCGTTCGTATTGAGCCTTTGCTTCCCGTTGCCGTTCAGAAGAAGTTCGAGGGCCGGCACCAAGCGTAAACGCCGACCTCCGCCCTTCGACCAACGCCGTGTCTCCATCACCGTCGATGCGCAGACTGGATGGACGTTGCGTACCATTGGAGGCCGTCTCGACCTGTCGCACCAGATAGGCCCCCAGCTCGGAGGCCATGAGCCAGCCGTTTCCGTCCAGATCGGCTGAGCCTGAAAGTCCGGCCAGCAAGGCCTCAACAAAGCGACTGTTCTTCTCGGAGCGAACGACGGCTTCCCCCTTGCCTGCCGCACTAATGACTTGGACCGCACGCCGATCCGTATCCGATTCCGGAGCCGGCCGCCCTTCCAACGAAAGCCCCGGTGGCCCGGTTGTCTCCCATCCGAATACCGGCGCATCGAGAATCAGGAGCGTGTGCTTGGACGCCGACCGCCTCGTAAATTCTTTTAAGTGCTCAACCGTGATCGACTTCGTTGCGTTGTTGACCTGTGCGTCAAACGGCACAAGATACCCTCTATCTTGCCCATCGGAGTCTTGCATGAACCCGGCATGGCCCGTGAAGAAAATAACGAGCCGGTCCATGCGCCCGACTTTTCTCGGCAACATGTCGTTCAACAGCTGATGCAGGCGCCGCGAGCTCGCATCCTTGTCGTAAAACTCGACCACCTCGTCAAACCCCAACCGCCGAAACGCCTCGGCTACCTTCTTGGCATCGGTGATCGCTCCCGGGATGGGAGGAGCTAAGACGTAGTTTTCGATCCCAACAATGATCGCCCAGGACTTGTAGTACAGGCCTTCCGGCTTTCCCAGTTGAGCTTCAGCCGTCGGCAGGGAGAACACAGGGGGGATGACAAACACATGCACGACAACGAAAAGCAGGCTCATGAAAATGGTCAAAGGACTTCTCATACAATGCCCTGTATGGTTGATCGTGTCAGACTATTCCCGGCTTCAGACGAGTGTCAAGAAACGGAATAGGAAAGCATCACCAGGACCACAGCTGAATCATTTCGAAGCAACTGTACGGTTGCAGGCCTTCTCGACTTTCTCCATAATGACGCCTCCGCAAGGGACTGCGCCGAGGAAGGAGACGCGACCGCCATGAGCGAAAAGATCGAGACCCTGCTGAAGGAAAGTCGGACGTACCAGCCGACCGCCAAGACGATAGCCGCAGCCTATATCAAAGACTACGAAACCGAATACAAGAAATCCATCGCCGACCCTGAAACCTTTTGGAGCCGCGAAGCGAATGAGCTGGAGTGGTTCGCTCCATGGAATAGGGTCCTGGAGTGGAATTATCCCTGGGCGAAATGGTTCGTGGGCGCTCGATGCAACATCGCCTACAACTGCCTGGACCGTCACATCAAGACCTGGCGCAAAAACAAAGTGGCCCTGATCTGGGTGGGCGAAAACGATCAGGAACGAATCTTCACCTACGCTGAACTGTACCGACAAGTGAACCGCTGCGCCAACGCCCTCAAAAAGCTTGGCCTCCAGCGAGGCGATCGTGTCACCATCTATTTGCCGAAAATTCCCGAACAAGTCATCGCCATGCTGGCGTGCGCCAGGATGGGCGTGATCCATAGCGTCGTCTACTCAGGTTTCAGCGCCCCAGCCCTCGCCAGCCGTATCAACGATGCAGAGGCCAAGGTGGTGATCACCGCTGATGTCGGGTTCGACCGCGGCAAGACGATCCCATTGAAACCCGTCGTGGACGAGGCCGTCAAAACCTGCCCGACGATCGACCATGTGGTGGTCGTCCGCCGCCAGCTCCAAGATCCGCCCCTTTCCGCCCCAAAGGAAATTGACTGGAAGGAGTGGATCGAGAGTGAGCGACCGGTGTGCGAAGCGGAACAGCTTGATGCCGAAGCACCGCTCTATATTATCTATACTTCTGGCACCACTGGCAAGCCGAAGGGCGTTGTCCATGTCCACGGTGGGTACATGGTCGGCACCTATACGACCACGAAGTATGTGTTCGACCTGAAAGATGATGACGTGTACTTCTGCGTGGCGGACCCAGGATGGGTCACAGGCCACAGCTACATCGTCTATGGTCCTCTCCTCAATGGTGCAACGGTCCTGACCGCAGAAGGGAAACCGGATTATCCGAATCCCGGCCGCTGGTGGGATCTCATCGAACGGTATGGGGTCTCGATTTTCTATACGACCCCGACCGCTATCCGACTGCTGATGCGCTATGGCGAAGAGTGGCCGAAGAAATTCGATCTCTCGACGCTCCGGATCCTCGGCAGTGTCGGAGAACCGATCAACCCGGAAGCTTGGGAATGGTATCACCGCGTAACGGGCGGGGACAAACCCATCATGGACACCTGGTGGCAGACGGAAACGGGATCGATCCTGATTACCCCGCTTCCCACCGTGCCGCTGAAACCCGGCTCGGCCA
>JBKKBQ010000131.1:0-4802 GCA_046714015.1 Nitrospira sp. | reverse complement strand
GTTCAGCGGTTCGAGGTTAGCTAAGTGGGCGGCCCGATGGATTTTCCGTTTGGCCTCCCCTTGGGGGTTATCGTAGCCGATGATGACGAACTTCATCTCTTCAACCCAATATGCGCTCCGGTGCCCTTTTCTGATCCCTGTTGAGGAATATGGGGCTAGGCGGGATCTTCTTCGATGGGGCAGCGATCCTTGTATCCGGACGTGACTTCGTGCCACCAGCGGATTTCTTTCTCGCCCAGTTTCCAGCACAAGTAGACGACTCGACCCTCACGAATATGAGGGAAGTCGCACAGTCCAAGATCGATGTCCTTTACCACGACTCCCAACTCATGGATGGCGTGGAGATTGGCGCTGATGTCCTGGAGCCTTTTCACGTAGGATACACCCACTGGTGTCCCACCTCCGAAACACGCATTGGCTGATGCTTTGCTCACCTCCTCACGGGTTCGCATCACGACGGTCTTACCTTCCCTGACGGTTGATAGATGCAACTGGAGCTGAGGGATGAGCTGATTAGCTTCGAGGAGTGAAAACACGCGGACCGGGCTGGTTTCGTTTTCGTCACGTGCCATGTTGTACTCGTGGTCTTGCGGTTCTGGTCGGTGTTATCTGTGTAACACACTTTAAATTCTGGGAACAACCCGCGACAGGATAAATTGTTCGGATCATAATTATAAAAAGGAGAGGAAACAAAATTTGAGGTGCTAGTGTAGATAGCAAGTTAAGTTGTCCGGTGTATGGAGCACAGGATCTGTCCGGTTTCTCTCTTCCGGTTTTCCCTCAAAGAATTTCAGCCCCGCGCCGAAAAGTTGGCGCGCACAGTTGCCCTAGAACCAACGATCGCCTGGCCGCGTGACCGAGGACTCACGTCTTTCCGGCGTCTTGCCGCAGCTTCGGGTTCGATCAACCGGCCATCGGCGTGGTACCGCGCCAGGCACCGAGGGCCATGGAACACGGCCAGAGTCCCATCCGGATAGGCGTGGACGCGCACCGTGACTTTCACATAATGGAACCGGTGGGGATCTGACGGGATCTGCAGGCTCAGGCCCTGATAGTGCACCGTGTTGTCCTTCGCGACGACGCGCTCCTCCTGCACGCAAAGGATCTCCGTGAGAGACGTCCCCACCCACGGGAGGAAGGCGGTGCCCGTCTCAGCCGCCGGCACCGCAAACCGCTGGGTATAAGCCGAAATGAAGGGGGTGGTCAGGTATTGATTGGCGGCTGCTATGTCGGTGATCCCAGCGAGCGCCAATTCTTTGGGCAGCCGATCCTGCAGGGTGCGGAAGGCTCGTTCGGATCGGCCCCGGGCTTCTGGTGAATAGGCGGCAATGAGCGTGATACCCACCTGCTGCAAGGCCCGATGCACCTGCGTCAGCCGCGTCTTATCGACCTTCCCACCGGCGTCCTCCGTGTACCAGTAGTGCGAGCCGCGATCGGTATAGAGGGAACTGAACAAGCCCTGTGCCTCCATCACCTCTCGTAGGCCCCGAAAACTGCTCTGGGTGCCTTCTTCCTCCACAAAGAACGCGGAATACATCTCACGGGTGGCATCGTCCAGCGTGACAATGAGATCCCACTGACAACCGGGCACCCATTCATGGGTCGAGCCGTCTTGGTGCAACATCATCCCAGGGAATGGTTTGCGGGGCCGCTTCTTCCGATGCGCCCCGCGTCGAGGCGCCCGGACCACGTGTCCGGCGGTCTGCAGCCGGTTCTTGGTCCAGGTGTAGGACCGCTGCCCCCCATGCTCGGCCTGCCAGCGCTCGTGGAAGTGTTTCACGGTCCAGCCCGTATAGCAGGTCTCATACAGCGTCACCATCTGGAGGGCCTCATCGACGGGGACCGCCCGGGCCGACGCTCGGCCCAGCCGACGATCCTCCAGTCCCTCCATGCCCTCCGCTTCATAGCGGGTGCTCCACCGCCGAAACGTGCGTTCCGTCACGCCCAGCATCTCCGCCGCCTCCGCCATTGTCAGATCTCGCCGCTGCCGTCGCGCATACCACTCCTCAAATCGCATCTGTCGCCCCTCCTGGAGGACGGTTGCCCGTGTCATGGTGGCCCTCCTTGAGGACGCACCCTAAACCGGACACTTCACGTGCTACAAAAACTGGACAGATGATGTGCTAGCTACACAAAATTTGAGGTGCTAGTTGACAACCGGTCGGTGCCTGGGTATCATCATCACATCATCCTTAGGGCTAGACTGTTTCTCTCCATCGAAGAATTCAACTCCGGAACCTGTCTCGAATCACATCTAGCAGCAGTGAAAGTGAAGTAACTGAAGTGAACCGACCGAAGATTTTGCTTGGACTGTAGACATCGGGGAATCCAGAAACGACGGCATTCCCCTACAATCTAAAGAAGCAGACAGCGAAACTTCCACAAGCTATTCCAACCCAACAGAAGACCAAGACCTAAGCTCATTGCCAAGATAAAACGTCTCGCATGACCAATCAGTTCGCGTGTATTCCGAAGAGTAACAAACCCAAGGCTCGAGAGGAGTCGTATGTCAGTAGTTAGGGGGGAAGTGATGCATCTTGCAGAATTGAAACAGAAGTCAATTGCGGACCTCAACGATGTGGCCCGGGAGCTGAAAATCGAAGGGGCTGCCAATTTGAGGAAGCAGGAGTTGATCTTTGCGATCCTCCAAGCCCAGACCGAAAAAAACGGCGTGGTCTTTGGGGAGGGGGTTCTGGAAACCCTTCCGGACGGATTCGGTTTCTTGCGGGCGCCGGATTCCAATTACCTGCCGGGTCCCGATGACATTTACATTTCACCCTCACAGATTCGTCGGTTCAACCTTCGCACGGGCGACATCGTATCGGGGCAGATCCGTCCTCCGAAAGAGAGCGAACGGTATTTTGCTCTTTTGAAAGTTGAGAAGGTCAACTACGAGGATCCGGAAGTCGCTCGAGACAAGATTCTGTTCGATAACCTGACTCCACTCTATCCGGAAGAACGGATCCAATTGGAGTTCGACCGAGAAGAATACTGTACACGCGTCATGGATCTGACGACGCCGATCGGTAAAGGCCAGCGGGGATTGATCGTCGCGGCGCCTCGCACCGGTAAGACGATGCTTCTCCAAGCGATCGCCCGGGCCATTCTCAAGAATCACAAAGAAGTCACGCTCATCGTGCTGTTGATTGACGAACGACCGGAAGAAGTCACCGACTGGCAGCGACAGGTGAAGGCGGAGGTCATCAGTTCCACGTTTGATGAACCGGCGCAGCGACATGCGCAAGTGGCTGAAATGGTGCTGGAGAAAGCGAAGCGGTTGGTCGAACACAAGAAAGACGTCGTCATCCTGTTGGACAGTATCACGCGTCTCGCGCGTGCCTATAACACCATTGCGCCGCCCAGCGGTAAGGTGCTCTCCGGCGGTTTGGATTCCAACGCGCTCCAGCGGCCGAAACGCTTCTTTGGAGCGGCTCGCAATATCGAGAACGGCGGAAGCCTGACCATCATGGCGACGGCGCTTGTCGATACAGGTAGTCGCATGGACGACGTCATCTTCGAAGAGTTCAAAGGGACCGGTAATATGGAAGTCCACCTGGATCGCCGCTTGGCAGACAAGCGCTTGTTTCCGGCGATCGATATTAGCCAGTCCGGTACGAGGAAGGAAGAGCTGTTGGTGGATAAGGATCGTCTTAACAAGATGTGGATCCTCCGGAAGGTGCTCAGCCCCTTGGGAACGATGGAAGCCATGGAATTCCTCATGGATAAGATCGGGGGCACCAAGACCAATCAGGAGTTTCTACAATCGATGAATCGATAATATGGTGCTTGTTTCTTGGTCTTCTTTCAGATACAGTGTTGCCCCTTAGGAAGAGGCCACGCGCGTTTGCCATTCTTGGGTAAGGAGTTGCAGGTCATGCAGAAGGGTATTCATCCGGTCTACAGAGAGGCGGCGATTCACTGCGCCTGCGGAAATTCGTTTAAGACACGTACCACCATCGGTGATATCAGCGTCGATATCTGCTCCAATTGCCATCCATTCTTCACCGGCACACAAAAGATCGTCGATACTGAAGGACGTGTTGAGCGGTTCAAAAAGAAGTACGCGAAGAAGGGTAAGTAGCGCACCACCTGGGTAGAAAAAGAGACCCTGCTTCGTGTTGGAAGCAGGGTCTCTTTTTTTGTCGTCGTGGTGTGACTGCGAAGACCTAGGGACGAAACGATGCAAGCGGCGTTACTCAAAAAATGGGAAGGCCTCGCGTCACGGTTCCAGGAGTTGACCGATCAGCTCATGGATCCCTCTGTTGCGACTCAACCAAGCTTGTTGCACAAACTGAGTAAGGAACGGACCGATCTCGAACCAGTAGCCAGGCTCTTTGACGCGTATCATGAATACGCGAAGCAGTTGGAAGATGCGAGGGGGATTCTCGACGACCCATCGGCCGGCAGTGAGTTTCACAAGCTGGCAGCGGAGGAAAGAGTTGAGTTGGAGCGACAACAGGCAGAAATTGAGGAGCAGGTCAGGGAACTCTTGATTCCACGGGACCCACGGGACGAGAAGAGTCTGGTGCTGGAAATTCGAGCTGGGACCGGTGGGAACGAGGCGGGCTTGTTTGCCGGGGAGCTCTTTCGCTTGTACGTCAAGTATGCAGAACAGAAAGGATTCAAGGTCGATACGGTCGAAGCGTCGGAAACCGGCATTGGGGGCTATAAGAACCTTGTGGCATTAATCGAAGGCAAGGGAGCCTACAGCCACTTTAAGTATGAAGCCGGTGTTCACCGTGTACAGCGGGTTCCGGTCACCGAAGCGAGTGGTCGCATTCACACGTCCACCGTGACTGTGG
>JBKKBQ010000130.1:0-24659 GCA_046714015.1 Nitrospira sp. | reverse complement strand
GATCGTCCGGCTCGGTGCGTTTCCGCCCATCGAGCATTTGGAAGATGTTCGCTAGGTAGATCGCCTCTCCGTTGGTGGTCGGGCTGCCGTCCATATATTGACTAAAGTCGATGATCACTTCTCGGCGGCAGCTCGCGCTGTCGTGCCCGCCACGAAATGTTCCAGCAACTGCTGCTGGACTCGGACAGGCATCCGGCTCTTTCTGGGAAAGATCATTCGCTAAATGTATTTTCTCCCAACCTCCCTTAGCGATTCAGCCGAAGTACAAACAACCGTACGAAGGTGGGGCTGTTTACTAGGTCGTATTTTTCATTGGCGGCAAGGAATGGGTGTAATAAGGTCCTGTTGCGACGGCGGTGCCATAGAGGAGAGCAGCAGGAACCCGGGGGCTAGCTATTTGAGCTCATCGAGCTGCTTGCCAGCAACACCCGTGCCCATCGATCCTATGAACGGTTCAGTTACCGTAGAGCACGCACGAATATTTCGGATTCGGCAGCGGTTAGGGGTCAAGGGGGAGCATTCTCTCGCTCAACGTCGCGTCGCCATAGCGCCTCGCGCCCGCAGCCCGTTTAACGGTTTTCTGCTCTCGTAGGTGGGGACTGACTAAATCCAATCGTCAAACCATCCATTCGGCCTGGAGAGAGTGTGATGCTCTTGCCAACCGTTGGAACCAGCGATCGCTTTTCAAGTAACTGATGAGCGGTGGATTCGAGATCGGCGCAGGAAAACTCGATGCCGAGCAACGTATTGCTCCCACCAGGATGGAATCGAAGCGGAGGTCCGATACTAAAAGTATGGAACGAATTTGTGTTCAAGTCCGGCCGATCCAGCAGTCTTCTCCAGCCGGCTATATTGGTCGAAACTTCAATATCGACTCCTGCAATCCCGGTGATTCCATACGGTCCGTTCTGTCGCGCGCTCCGCCAGTTCGCCCTCAATTCTGCGAGTCGTTCTTGATGACGGTTGCTCTGGTTATCGCACAGGAAGACCAGGGAACTGCCTAACAGCATTGAAAATGTCTTGGAACCTGCTTCCGTGCCGACCATCCAGGTACTGAGGGTCGACAGAGCTCGACCGATTCGAGTATTCCCTCCCCCAGGCCGACCGAGCCAAAACGGTGTGTTCGGCTGACCGTCGAGCAGGTTGCGCAAGAAGGTGAGTGTGGATCTGATTGCAATCGGCTCTTCGTAGCACAACGTCACAGGCGGCGCGTGCAACACTTTCCGAGACACTAACCCGTTTACCGTCTCCCATGTCGGCTGCCATGGTGCGAAGCCGAGCCCGTAGAAGCAGGTGCCAGGAAGATTAAGTCCGGCGAACCGACCGATCTCAATGGTCATGTTGCCCGCGTACAGGCCACCTGAGACGAGCAGACCGCAGTCGGCGATCGGCCACACGACCGGCAGGCCGAACTCGTGACGAAATCGCCCGAAAACACGCTCCACGTCCTGGGTGTGGATCAGGATGCGATCGATCCCACGAATCAGCGACTGTGCCGTAATAGGTGTTGACATACGGGACGCTTACTTTACGGGAGGGGAAGCGGAAATGAAAGCCTCCACAAGTGGTACAGCCGCTCTGAGGACAGGTGAAGGTGGCGGGGTTCGGCGCGTGCCACCACTGCATAGTGGGCTACGCTCTTTATTCGTCGCGTCATTCGGTATATAAGAACCGAAGTCTATTCAAGGTGGGATCAATGCGCGTCGTGTGTCTCCAGCACGTTCCCTTTGAAGGTCCAGGCGCTTTTACAAAGGCTTTTGCCAAGCGTGGTGTGAGCCTTGAGTGTTTTCTCGTTCCGGAGGAAGGGTTGCCTCATGATACCGGTGATCTCCTGATTGTGATGGGTGGGCCGATGTCGGTGAACGATTCCGACAAGTGGATTGCCGAAGAGGCCGCATTCATCAGATCCACCATTTTCGCCGGCAAGCCGGTGATCGGGGTGTGCCTTGGGAGCCAGTTCATGGCAAAGGCGCTCGGCGCCACCGTGCGATCAGGCAAGACATTGGAAATCGGCATGACCCCTGTTCGCCTTACTGATGCGGGGAAGCTAGACCCAGTATTTGGCGCCGGCCCAGAGTCCTTCGGCGTCTTTGAATGGCATGGTGAGATCTTCGACTTGCCAAAAGATTGCGTGCCGTTGGCTGGGTCTGACATTGCGCCACTGCAGGCCTTTCGATATGGCGATCGTGCCTATGGCCTTCTCTTTCATGTGGAAATGGAGGAAGGCGGTATCGACTCGCTGTGCCGCGAATGTGCGTCGGACTTGATCAAGGCTCGCCTTACTGCACAGCAGGTCAAAACAACTGCGCTACCGCAGCTCCTGCAACTCCATGAAATCGCTGATCGGTTAATTGGCCATCTTCTTTGCTCCGCACATTGATTGCCGGCGCTGTGCTGAAGTAACCTAACGCCTCAGTTTGAAAGTGTAACAGTTAGAAGGTTCTCCCAGCACGTTCTAACTTCATAACGTCCAACATGTGAACTCATCTCGTAAGGAGCCAAAGGAATGGCCGGTTTCCCGATTGAAGTCGCGACACGGATCAAGACATTACCACCGTATCTGTTTGCCGCCATCGACAAGATGAAGCAGGAGGCCATCGCACGAGGGGTCGATATCATTAATCTTGGGATTGGCGATCCCGACTTGCCGACACCGATGCCGATCATCGAGAGTTTGGCGAATGCGGCCAAGGATCCGAAACATCACCAATATCCCTCCTATGAAGGCATGTTGTCCTTCAGGAAAGCCGTGGCCGGTTGGTATAAGCGGCGCTTCAATGTGACGCTTGATCCGGCGAACGAGGTGCTCACGCTGATCGGTTCGAAAGAGGGCATTGGGCATATTCATCTTGCCTTTGTCGACCCTGGCGATGTCGTGCTGTTTCCCAGCCCTGGCTACCCGGTGTATCCCGTCGGCACCGGATTTTCAGGTGGTGTCTCGCACATCATGCCACTGACAAGAGCCAATGGATTTCTGCCGGATCTGAGTGCGATCCCGAAAGAGGTGGCCAAGAAGGCCAAGCTGATGTGGCTCAATTCTCCGAACAATCCCACCTCGGTGATCATGACCAAGGACTATTTCACGCGCGTGGTGGAATTTGCGCAGGAGAATCAGGTGATCGTGTGTCACGATGCCGCCTATTCAGAGGTGTACTATGACGGGCGTCGTCCGGTGAGTTTCATGGAAGTAGAGGGTGCCAAGGACGTCGGAATTGAGTTCCATTCACTCTCCAAGACCTACAACATGACCGGCTGGCGCATCGGCTTTGCCGTCGGCCACAAGGACGTCTTGGCCGGCCTTGGAAAGGTGAAAAGCAACCTGGATTCCGGTTGTTTCGAGGCGGTTCAAGAGGCCGGCATTACAGCTCTGGGATTGGATGACTCGATCACTGACAGCTTGAGGAAAACGTACCAGGCTCGTCGAGATACTCTAATCCCTGGTCTCAAGAAACTCGGCTTAGAAGTCGATCCTCCTCCGGCCGCCTTCTATGTGTGGGTGACCGTGCCGAAGGGCTATACATCGACATCGTTTACCGCGCATCTCTTAGAAAAGGCCGGCATTGTGACGACACCAGGCAACGGGTTTGGGGCGCCAGGGGAGGGGTACATCCGCATGACGCTCTGTACATCCAAAGAACGGTTGGCGGAAGCGGTCGAGCGGATCAAGAAAGCAGGATTCTAACTGGTGAGAAGGTGAAGGGTAAGGGGTGAGGTGGAAATGCTTGTGGAGCTGGGCCTCTTACTCCTTACCCCTCACCCCTAACAGGCTATGGAGACTGTCTTCATCGGATTCGGGTCGAACGTCGGCGATCGAGTCGATTTTTGCGATCGAGCGGTGACATTACTCAGTCTCCTCCCGCATTCCCGGCTCACAGGCGTCTCACTACTGTATGAAACAGAGCCGGTTCGGGACCGGACGGATCCGGGACAGGGCTGGTTCCTGAATGGGGTGGTGCAGCTTGAAACAGGCATCACGCCACGCAGTCTCTTAACGACTCTCCAAGAAATCGAACGCTCTCTCGGTCGGGATGATGACAACCGCTCCGGTCCTCGGACGATCGACTTAGATATTCTCTTCTACGACCAGCGTGTCATCGATGAACCAGGTTTGAAGATTCCCCATCCCCGTCTCCATCAACGCCGATTTGTCCTGATGCCGATGAATGAACTGGATCCGCTGTGGGTCCATCCAACTTTCAAACAATCGGTGGCACAGCTATTGACGGAATCCGAGGACCACTCTCAAGTGCGTCTCCTTTTCCCTCAACCTTCGACGAGATACGGGTCACGTCCCACGTGCGGTTCACCTCCCGGCTCATGAAGATCATTCGCTCACCCACAGCCATGGCAGTTTGGAGCCAGAGACTCATGCGCGAAGGCGTGAAGATTGGGTTCGTCCCGACAATGGGAGCGTTGCACGAGGGCCATCAAGCGCTGATCCGAGAGGCGCGGTTGCGATGCGATGCGCTCGTCGTCAGTATCTTCGTGAACCCCACGCAGTTCAGCCCTGGGGAAGATCTGGCCAAGTATCCACGCCCTATCTCGCAGGATCGAGCCCTCTGCCGAAAAGAAGGTGTCGATGCCTGTTTTGAGCCGGACGTAGGGGCGATGTATCCGGATGAGTTTCAAACTACCGTGACACTTCCGACGATTGCACGCCGGTGGGAAGGGGAGGTGCGTCCTCATCATTTTTCTGGCGTTGCGACAGTCGTGACGAAGCTTTTCGGAATCGTTCGTCCTCAGGTCGCGCTCTTTGGGCAGAAAGATTTTCAACAATCGGCACTGGTCCGGCAGTTGGTGAAGGATCTGAACCTCGGGGTGAAGATTGTCGTGTATCCCACCGTGCGTGAAGCGGATGGGCTCGCGATGAGTTCACGCAATGTCTATTTGTCGCAGAAGGAACGAAAACGCGCCGTCACGCTGTACAAGAGTCTTCGAGCCGGTGCCGAGGCGATCCGAAGAGGCGTGATGGATGGAAAAGCAGTCGAGTCCGCCATGATCCAGGTCGTCAAGGAAGAACCAGCTCTGACCATAGATTATCTAGCGGTGTGCGACCCGTATACCTTGGAACCGCTTTCCGCTGTGACCTCGCGAGTCGTGCTTCTTGGCGCGGTAAGGATAGGCACCGTTCGGCTTATCGACAACCTTCTGGCCACCCCGCCACGGCGATCTTCCTAATGCGATGAGGTCTTCTCAGGAAAGGAGATTCGAGTGGAGACTTTGCCCTACCAACAAGCTGAGGATCACCTGACTGAGGCGGTTCTTGTCATCCGCCACCATTTCGAGGAACCGGATGCCCATCGATTCCGGTCGTGAAGAACAGACCATGGCCGTCTCAATCTTAATGGGTTCTTCGTCGGAAGCCGGTTTGATGACCAGTTCGATAAACGTCCCCTGCGGCAAGGTCGCCGTCGTCTCGAGCGTGCAGCCGCCCATCGAGATATCCGTCACACGATTGTCCATCCGCATGTCGTTCTCAGCGAGAAGGTTGGCCCGGAACGACACCGGTAATCGTTTGTATTGCCGGCGATCCGCGACAGAGGTTTGGCCTGGGCGCTGATGCCGATAGACACGGAAGCGTGTGGTGCAGAGTTGGCACCGGAATGAAAATATGCTGAAGCGGTTGAAGATTCGCTCCATGGTCCCCTCGTCATAGACGACTCGGACGAAGGGGGTTCCGCAACTTGGACAGTGTGGATCTCTCATCTATTCCGGGGCACACCGGTTGCGGCATCATGTACAGATAGCCGATCCGCCGGCAGTGGCGCCCGCTGAACCTCCACAATCGATTCGATATCGGCCGGCGAGTACGTGAGCGGTTTCACCCATTTCCCATCCGCCCGCTTGTAGCCACCGACTTTGCTCAAATTCGACCGGTGCACTTCCCGAAACACCGGTTGCATATCGATCCCGTAGGACACCGCAGTTCCATAGGTCACATACAGGAGGTCTGCCATTTCTTTGGCTACTGCGGCTAGATTTCCCGCGGCCATCGCTTCCTTCAATTCATCGAATTCTTCCTGAATGAGTCGAACACGAAGGTGTTTCGTTTCCTCATTCAGATCCATCGGGGCTGTCTGCACCACAATCTCGAACTTGCTATGAAATGCTTCGACCATGGCTTGTTCGTCGGTCATGCCTGCTCCTTCATTCGATATCAAACGGCAAGGTCTTACGCGGGACCACTTCCGTCGACTCCAGCACCGGGATGTCCCGATCGGACGAGACCCCCAATTCTTTGAAGCGCCGGGCTGCGGGGAGAATGCGTGTCTCAAGAGACCCAACGGCCCGGTTGTACGCCGATACGCTTTTGCCGAGAGCCTGGCCGACATCGTTCATATGTTCAGCCAGGACAGCCATGCGCTCATACAGTTCTTTGCCCAACCGAGCGGCTTCTCCTGCATGGGCGGTCATTCGTTCCTGGCGCCAGCCGTACGCGACGGCACGGAGCAACGCAATGAGCGTCGCCGGGGTCGCCAACACGATCCCATTTGCAAACCCCTCTTCAATGAGACGGGGGTTCTGGTCCAGCGCCGCCCCGAGGAATTGCTCACCTGGAAGAAACAACACGACAAACTCCGGTGCACGGTCGAACTGTGTCCAGTAGGCTTTCAGAGACAGTTCGTCCATGCGGCATTTGACCTGAGCCGCGTGGCGACGCAAGGCCTCCGCCTGTTGGGCCTCGTTCTGGGCTTCATGGGCATCGAGGTAGGCCGAGAGCACGGTCTTCGCATCCACGATAATCTGGCGTCCTCCGGGCAACTGCACGACCATATCCGGCCGGAAACACCCATCGTCGCCGGTCACAGAGGGCTGCTCGGCGAAATCGCAATGGTCCACCATGCCCGCGAGTTCAGCCACCCGCTTCAACGTCAACTCGCCCCATTGGCCTCGTACGGTCGGAGCCCGCAAGGCTTTGACCAGGTTTCCGGTCTCCTGCTGCAATCGCTGTTGCGATTCCGCCAATGACTTCAAATGTTGATCCAATCCCCCGTAGGCCGACTGCCGTGACTGTTCCAATAGACGCAATTGTTCGTCATAGCGTTGAAGCGATTCTTGGAGCGGACGGACCAGCGCATCGACGGCCTGCTGCCGTTGCACCAAGTCACCCTCCGCTTTGACGTGCAGGGTCTCAAACGAGACCGCGGCGAGTTTCAAGAATGCCTCGTTGTTTTGCTTCAATGCTTCACCGGACAGAGCTTGGAATGATCCCACGAGTTCCTGACGTGTGTGATCGATGAGGACCTTTTGTTCTGTGAGCTGGCGTGAGGCATCCTCCATTCTAGTTTCTGCGGTGACCCGTGCTTGGTGGGTGTCGGACAAGTCTCGGCGGAGGGAGGCGATCGCGTCTCGTTCTTGGTCTACCTGTCGGCGCAGCTCGTCCACCATTGCTTCAGCCTGTTGAGCCTGAGGTCGGAGGCGGCTGGTGATCCACAGTCCCACAAACACCCCACCCAGGAGCAGCCCTGCGCCGAAACCGATCGCAAAGGGGAGCATGCCAGCTAGGTGATCCATGTTACAAGTCCCAATGCAATGAACCGCTACATATAGCGTCAAGATTCAAAAATTAAGTGAAGACTACGCAAGGAATTGAAAAAGGTCAAGGAGCAGAAGGCCCCCATCGATCAGCTCTATTGGTTCTTGTCTTGTGAAGACGGCTCTATACAAATGGCCCCTGTCCCTGCGTCAACCGTGACCCTCAGACCATCAGAAAGCCGTGCCATGGCCCCTTCGACATTTGCAACGGTAGGCAACCCATATTCTCGAGCGATGATGGCTCCGTGCGACAGCGTGCCACCCATTTCCGCGATCAACCCACCGGCGATGCCAAAGAGTGGAGCCATTCCCGGATCGATCACTGGAACCACTAGAATCTCACCCGGCGTCACCTTGCCCCAATCGGCTACGGAGCGGATGATCCGCACCGGACCAGACACGGATCCCGTACTGATCGGCATGCCTGACAACGGTCCGGTCCCGTCGGACTGGGCAGCTGTCACAGTCTGTTCGTTCGCGGTTTCCCAATCACGGATGGTGTCGGGAACCTCAACTTTTGCGTTGTGTTCTTGCTCAGTTTGCCGTGCCCGAATCTCGGCCTTCCAGTCTCGCGTGCCACCAGTCAAAAGGTCGGCCCGATCATTGATCGTCAAAAAAAAGATATCGTCGCGTAGGCTGAGCTGGCCCCGTTCGACTAGCAGTTACCCGAGGCGCAACAAGAGAGTGCGAATGGCCGCCGAGTAATGCATCAAGTGGTGCCGATTCGCTTCTCGCAGGGCAAAGAAGCGGCACAGTCTTCGATACCACCACAAAAAGATGGCCCATCTGTCCAGGCGCCAGCCGATTCGCCGTTTGATCTCAGCCAGCGCACTGGCCTTGGTTTTGTCCTGGCGCGAGCGAATGGTCTCCTGAGAAGGAGCTGCAGAAATCAGTTGAGCCCGCACGATAGCCAGAATCGATTCGGGGTTATCGGCGAGCCGTGGGGACATGACGTCCGATTCACCGACCGCACGATGGCCATAGTCCTCTAGATACCTATCGAAGGCATGCAAAAACTTGGTGCCCGCGAGAGATGTCCGAAATGTCAAAGGACCCCATGGTTCCGACCTGAGAAACATATCGGTCATAGGTTCGGTTCTGGCGATGTCCGTGAGTTCGGCGAGGCGAAGAATCTGCTGCGCACTGATCACGGTCCCTTGTCCTTGGAGGGCCGCATTCAACAAGCTCCTCCAGTCTGGACCGAGCCATTGAGGTAAGTACTGGCTGAAAATCTGCAGGCATTGTCCAACTCCTCCGGCAATGCCGAACGTGACTTCACGGCCCTCGAGCCAGGGACCGAGCCTGTCGAGCTGAAGCACAAGTTCCTCTACTGAGAGGTGCAGAATGCGATCACGGCGATACGTTACGGCCAGCGTCTTCATTTCCTCGAAGAGTTGTGGACCGTGCCGTTGCACCCGCAGCATCTCTGCCCACATCATCCATCCCGCGCGAAGAAAGGCCAGCCCACCGAGTGGCTGGACCCCAGGCACGGTTTGTAGCGGTTCACCGCCCATCTGTTCGTTGTTCATGGAGGGGTCTCCACGAAGTTGAGCGATGAGGAGGTGGAAAAGAGTGACGTTCAAGTAAGGGCGTCCCTTCAGCACACGGACCGACGTGAGCTCATCGGGGATACGGCATCCAAGTCTTCGATAATGCGAGAGGATGTAGGCGTCCATGAACCGTTCAAGAAATGAAAGGCTCAGCAGGCTCGGCAGTTCAGGCAACGTCTCTTTGAAATTCGTACGCGACCACTCACAGTCATCATTGGTCAGGCCGGAAGAAGGACGGACGGCGGCAATCGGCCTGGCCTGCACGATCCACAATTGTCGGGTGTCGAAGGCCCATTCGAGATCTATTGGGTGTCCGAAGGCCTGTTCGATCTGTTTGGCAGTCCGTGCGAGGGAAAACAGCTGAACATCAGTCAACGATGATTGGACTTGAGCCGCTTCGTTGAGCGGATCGGCGCGCAGTCCCTCTTCCGACACCATCAGGCGTTCAGACTTACGAGCAAGAATGCGTCGACGAACCCGATTCGGTTGTCCTCCGTCGGTCATCTCCACGACATACTGATTCGGCTTGACCGTGCCGTCGACCATCGGTGCTGCGAGTCCGGGTACGGCGTTAATCGTCACCTGATTCGATCGTCCGGTCACAGGATGTATTGAATAGGCAACTCCGGCCGATTGAGCCTCGACCATCGGTTGGATCACTACAGCCATTCTTGGAGCCGTGTGGTTGCTCTGTTGAGCTTTGTAGCTCACCACTCGTTCTTCCCAGAGCGAGGCCCAGAGGTCTTTGATCGTCGCATCAATGTCCGAAAGGGTCACGCCGAGGTGGGTGCGATAGAGCCCCGCGAAACTGGTGTGCGCCAGGTCCTCATTCGTGGCTGAGGATCTGACGGCCCAGCGCTCATTCGGCGGCGGACTCAGAGCCTGAAGCGAAGTCAGACATTGAGCAGCAAGGTGGGAAGTCTCTACTTGCCTGATGCGATTCCGGCAGTCGGCCAATGCCGACGCTCGCTCGATTCCTGATAATGCGCAGACCTTCTGCCACTCCACAGCTTCAATAAACCCTGACGCATGCAGACACTGTGTATAGGCCTCTGTCGTGACGCAACACCCTTGAGGGACAGAGAAGCCAGCCTTGATGAGCTGGGCGAGCCCAACTGCCTTTCCTCCGGCGAGATCAACGTCTTTACACTGAGACAGCAGAAGGATAGAGGGACGGGCCATAAGTGGGCATAGTAGCTAGAGCAGGAGGAGAAGGTAAAGGTCGTTGACGTTGGTCCCAGTCGGACCGGTATGGATATGGCTTCCTAGAGCTTTGAAGGCAGGGTAGGTATTGTGCCGATCTAAGGAAGAGCGGAGATCAATGCTAAGTTTCTTCGCTCGCGCGATTGTGCGTCCACTGACGATCGCCCCGGCCGCATCGGTGGGGCCGTCGGTTCCATCGGTGCCCAGTGCCACGACCCAGGTGTTTGGAAGGCCGGCGATCTCCAACGCTGCAGACGCGGCGAACTCTTGGGCACGTCCACCCTTTCCACGGCCCGTGACCGTCACCGTGGTCTCGCCTCCCGCCACCACGCAACATGGCCGTTTCAAGATACCATGCCCTTCGGTAATCGCCTTGGCTAGGTCCGTCAACTGCTTCGCTGCCACGCGCGCTTCTCCCGTGATTGGGTAAGAGACAAACTTGGTGTGGAGGTCTGCCTGCTGTGCGGCACGCGCGACGGCTTCCAGCATGATCCGGTTATTGCCGATGATGTGATGCTGCACGGCGCGCAACCGTCGTGAACCAGGCTTCAGGGTCTCGGATACATCTCCTTTTCGACCTCGGTGCAAGTAGCGGCGTACGGTCTCTGGCACGGCATGCCAGCTTCTGTACCGTTGCAACACCTCCACTGCGTCCGCAAAGGTCGAGGGATCGCCTGCTGTCGGCCCCGAGCCGATGGAACCGAGATCATCGCCGATGACGTCCGAAAGGAGGAGCGTCACAATCCTCGCCCGGGTGGACGCGGCCAGTCCACCTCCTTTGATCAACGACAAATGTTTTCTCACCACGTTTATTTCGTTGATTGTGGCGCCGCTGCGGAGGAGCAGGCGCGTCGTGCGTTGCTTATCGGCCAGCGTCACACCAGCGACTGGAGCCGGCAGCAGGCTCGATGCACCTCCGGACAAGAGCACGATCAGCAGATCTCGGGACGTCAGACGTTGTGTCAGACCTAGAAGTCGTTGGGTCGCGTGAAGACCTGCACGATCGGGAATCGGATGGCCGGCTTCCAGCACGGCGATCCGTTTGGTGGCAAGTGTGTGACCTGTTTTGACGATGACGAGTCCATCTTCCAGCCTTGTTCCCAGTGCAGTCTCTAATGCCTGTGCCATCCTTGCCGACGCCTTGCCGGCACCGACCGTCACGACACGGTCGACATGTGAAAGGTCGTAGGTCTTGCGTCCAACTCGTAGGGAACGTCTCGTGAATGAGACGGTGTAGAGGAGGGCCTGATAGGGGTCAGCGGCCTCCAGCCCTGCGGCAATCAGCTTCCGAAGAAGTGATTGCGCAGAGGAAGGGGGCAAACGAAACTTCATGAGCGTAAATACTAGGGCGTCTTCTCTTGCTTAAAACAGCGACTGGGACAGGTTTGACGGGGAACTCGGATTTGATAGGTGCCGTGGGGGAGCATATCCTTCTTGAATTCAGGGTTCAACATCTTGAGTTCGAGCAGATAGGTGCCGAACTCTTCGGCGATCGATGTCAATGCCCGCTGAGATTCTTTTACATTCACCGTGATGGTTTCCGTTTCAAGCGGCACATACAGGTCCTTCTTCGTCAGCCCCAGATACTTTTCTGGTTGAGAATAAATTTCCTTGGCTGCGATGATGCGAGGGACATAGCGCATGGTTTCTCGCGGGCCGTGCATCTTCCAAAAGTCGGTAATTTTTTGCTCTTTGAGCAGCTTGCGAATTCTCTCCTCGCCGGCATTGTAGGAGGCCATGGCCAAGAACCAATCATTGTCCTGAAAATCTTTGAGGTACTTGAGGTACTTCACTGCCGCTTCGGTCGACATTTCAAGATTCCGACGTTCATCTCGGACGGCGTCGCTCTTCAGTCGGTACCGGCGCCCGGTGGAGGGAATGAACTGCCAGGGACCTGAGGCTTTCGCTTTCGAGTAAGCGGCTGAAATACACTTGCTCTCGACCAGCAGCATGTACTTGAGATCATCCGGCAAACCGGTGTCAGCCAGCTGCTTTTCTGCAGGGGGGAAACAACGACCGGTACGTTTGGCGAGGATGATGCTCTCCCCCTGATCTTCCAAAAATTGATAGAACTCGTATTCAATCCGTTCTCTCACTTGCCAGTTATCCAGAGGCACCGGCACTCCCGCAAAGGTAATCTTGTCGGGCAGCTTGAATGAACTTAGAAAGAACCGTTCTCCCTCGCGTTTGATTTCCGGCAAAATGACCAGGCGGTCTTCTGGTTCGGGTTGCGAATCCAGCAGGTCCTGTATGAGGAGATCCTTCTCCGCCTCTGATTTTGGGCCGCCATTATCCGCTGTGTCCGATGCGGCAAGGGTTGGAGGACACATTGATAGGATCAAGATGCCGATTCCAACTATAGAAAGCAAGGACCGTATGCCACGGATGATCATTCTCGAACTCCTCTATTGCATTAAGATATAAACCGTCACAAAACAAGAAGTTATGCTAACAGCTCACTCCATCACCAGCAAGCAGAATAGGGTTCCCGTCCGTGTTACACTGCCGCCCATATGCGAGCCCTGACCGTTCTGAACAAGACTATCACCGACTGCACGGCTTGTCCTCGGTTGGTCATCTATCGACAGGCGATTGCACGGCAGAAACGGAAGCAATATCGTGATTGGGCCTATTGGGGACGGCCGGTTCCCGGATTCGGAGATTATCAAGCTCAGATGTATGTGCTTGGGCTGGCTCCTGCGGCGCATGGGGGGAATCGGACCGGCCGTGTCTTTACCGGTGATCGGAGTGGAGACTGGCTCTATGACGCCCTGTATCGGTATGGATTCGCCAACCAAGCTGTCTCGCAACATAGAGAGGACGGTCTATCATTGACGGATTGTTACATCGGAGCAACCGTGCGGTGCGCACCGCCGGGGAATAAACCTGCGCCCGATGAGTTTGAACGCTGCAGTCGATTCTTACAGGATGAAGTTCGTCTCCTGAAAAATCATCGTGTGGTGATCACGCTAGGGAAGATTGCCTTCGACCACTACCTTAAGACTTGCCGGGCGCTGGGGCGTGCCATGCCGGCGCCAGTCCCCAAATTTGGACATGGGGTTGCCTATCACCTACCCTGGGGCGTGATACTGCTCGGCTCCTATCACCCCAGTCAGCAAAACACGTTTACCGGGAGATTGACTTGTCCGATGTTTCACTCGGTGTTTCGAAGGGCGAGAAAAGAAATTGACCGCGTATAGCTCAGGAGCATGTCAACAGGTACTCCTCTTCTGTTCCAAAGAGGAGCGGTGTTTCGAGGGGGTGAGCGTCCGCCGAACACGGAGCCCACCCCCACATAGTTAACCGCTACTGTTGCCCTTTCGCTTTCCAGTCGTCCAAGAACTTCTTCAGTCCAGCGTCGGTCAGCGGGTGTTTGAAGAGCGCTTGAAATATGCTGTAGGGCATTGTGCAGATGTGGCCGCCTGCTAAGGCCGCCTCGACGACATGCTGCGGATGGCGAACGCTCGCCACTAATACCAAGGTCTTGTAGTCGTAGTTCTTATAGATCGTCAAAATCTGTCGAATGAGCTCCATCCCGCTTGAGCTGATGTCATCGAGCCGTCCGATAAAAGGCGAGACACACCAGGCACCGGCTTTGGCCGCCAGCAGCGCCTGCGTCGGTGAAAAACAGAGGGTCACATTCACTCTGATTCCCTCGGCAGCCAGCCGCTTCGTGGCTTTGAGGCCTTCCGGAATCAGCGGGCACTTGACGACGATGTTTTTATGGATCTTGGCGAGCTCTTTCCCTTCCTTCACCATGGCGTCCGCTTCCACGCTCACGACCTCGGCGCTGACCGGCCCGTCTACGATCTTACAGACCTCTTGGAGCATTTCCCTGAAACTTCGGCCTTCCTTGACGACCAGAGAGGGATTCGTGGTTACGCCGTCGAGCAATCCGAGGCTTGCCGCTTCATGGATTTCCTTGACGTTGGCTGTATCGAGATAGATTTTCATGATTGTCCCTTTCCTAGCGAAGACATCGTGAGGCCATACCGTTACTATCGGTCATTCTATGGAGAACTCAACGTCACTGCAAGAAGTCGATACGAAAGTTTGACAGGTTTTCGAGCAGGGGATAGAATTTTGCGGCTGACACTGATCATTGTCTTTAGGAGATATCAGGATGCAACGATTTGTCTGGTTGCTGCTCTTCTCCCTTATCATCCCAGCCTGCTCAGGGAAGAACCCGTATCTAGAAGCTTCACTGAAGCCAGCCGAGCTTCAGGGAAAGGATAAGGGCTGGTTCGAAAAGAACTGGGGTGCTCCGGACGGCAAGGCATCCAGATTTTTTGGGGGAGAGACTTGGAGCTACTATCGTATTGCTGGAGGAAAATCAGGGTCTCCATTTTTCAATTTCTCCCCTAATCAATGTCAGATTACCCTCAAGTTTGACAGGGAAGAGAAACTCTCCGACTACACCTACTCAGGGTGCTAACCAAGGCGTCGCGGAAACTACTGGATTATTCTTTCACGATGGGGATGTCGCCTAGTTCCTAAATACATCTGTTAGATGGGGTGCTCACTCCGAAACCTCACCGCACAGTCCTGGCTGCAGAAACAGTACTCCCGTGCTCCGATCGTTTCGATCACGGCGATTCGTTTCGGGACGAATATGTGACACACTGGGTCTTCGATCATCTGGTCTTGTTCTTGATCTTGGGCTCGCGCGGCCGATTTCTCCCGACCATCCCGAATCGGAGTCATGAATCCCCGAAACATTTGTCGGAGCAAGAAGTAAAGAACCGTGAGAAGCAAAACGACTAGGATTAACCTATACATAGTGGTCTATCGCAAGTGGACCACAATCCTATGAGAGCGGTGAGGGTCTGTCAAGATAGCCACCATCGGCTGAGCGTAAGATGCCGCTGAGGAGGCATGCGCAAATGGCCTATTCCGCATAGGTCCCATTGGGACTCTTGTCAGTGCCATCCAGTACTTCAGGAGGATTGGCTTCCCTATCTTATGGTGCTACAGTGCCGTCCATGAAGACTTGTGATAAATGCCGTGGTGCGATGTTGCCGGAACGGGCGGTGGATTTGGACGCCGGACTGGCGATCACCGTGTTTGCCTGTTTGAATTGTGGTCGTCGGAAAGCAGCGGATCAAGAACCTCGACCGATCACGGCTCGCCACTAATCCTCAATCCTACCGGTCAAAACCCCAAGTCACACCTTGTGATGTGCAGGAGGGTTGTGAGGTGCTCATGAAGGCACCTTCCAGGCCACTGTGGGCATGGCCCCGGTTTTTTCTGACAGGCCACGACTCTGTGGACGACCATTGACCCTCATACGGGTCACGACACGGCTGTGATAGAAATCATCCGAAGTCTTGAATGTTCACGGATAATTCGGGGTCAGCGAAGACTCAAGACATCCATCATGTCGTATAAGCCGGCCGGCTGGCGGACGACCCATCTGGCGGCTCGCAAAGCTCCGCCGGCGAACGTATCGCGACTGCTGGCTCGGTGGGTGACCTCAATTCGCTCTCCCATGCCGCCGAACAGGACGGTATGGTCGCCCACGATATCGCCGGCGCGAATGGTTTGTATTCCGATCTCTCCTTTGGTTCGTTCCCCAATCAATCCCTTGCGGGCATAGACTCCAACTTGGTTCAAGTCGCGGTTCACCGCATGGGCGAGGACTTCCGCAATCTTGAGGGCCGTGCCGCTTGGCGCGTCCTTCTTCAGTCTGTGGTGAGCTTCAATGACCTCGATGTCGTAATCGTCTCCCAGCGTTCTGGCCATTTCCCCGATGACCTTGCAGATCAGGTTGATTCCGACACTCATGTTCGGAGAAAAGACGCAGGGGGTCTGCTGGGCCAGTGATTTCAGCTCGTCGAGTTGAACAGCCGAAAATCCGGTCGTCCCGATGACGATGGCCCGTCGATGGTGAGCAACCGTCCGCATATGCTCAAGTGTCGCTTCGGGGGAGGAAAAGTCGATCACGACTTCTCCCCGCTCCATTAACGCCGAGAGATCGTCTGTGATGGACACGTCGGCGTATCCTGATCCGGCGATCTCACCGGCATCTTCTCCCAACGCCGGATGGCCCCTCCCCTCTAATGCCCCGGCGAGCATCAAAGCGGTAGAATCTTTGATCAGCGCCACCAAACGACAACCCATCCGGCCGGCGGCACCCGCTACAATGACCTTGATCATCTTATCGTGCACCTAACATCACTCAGGTTAGATCAACGCCGCATCTTTGAGGACGCGGACTAATTTCTCCCGTGTATCCTGGGCCATCGGGCAGAGCGGCAAGCGCAATTCCGGGTCAATCTTCCTCATGAGCCCTAGCGCTTCTTTGACCGGAATGGGGTTGGTTTCATAGAACAACGCCGCAAAGAGGGGAGAGAGCGCAAAGTGAATCCGTCGCGCTTCCTCGAATCTTCCCTCGACAAAAGCTTTCACAAGACCAGCCATTTCCATCGGCATAATATTAGCCGTGACGGTAATCACACCCTTCCCGCCGACCGCCATCATTGGGAGCGTGAGGGAGTCGTCGCCGGCCAGCACGGTGAGGCGGTCACCGCACATCTGCACGATATCTGAGGCCTGCTGGACCGAGCCACTCCCTTCCTTGACCCCGATGATCGTCTTGATGGCAGAGAGCCGGGCCATCGTTGACGGTAGCATGTTGACTCCGGTGCGACCGGGGATGTTGTACAGGACTAATGGCAGGTCGACGGCCTCCGCAATCGCCTTGTAATGTCGGTAAAGCCCTTCCTGAGTCGGTTTGTTGTAGTAGGGGGTAATGAGCAACGCGCCGTCGGCCCCAGCCTGCTTCGCGTGTTTCGTCAGCGTGATGGCTTCTTCTGTGCTGTTCGAACCGGTGCCGGCAATAACCGGTACTCGCCGCCGGACCACCTCGACCGTCAATTCGATCACCCGATTATGCTCTTCATGAGAAAGCGTGGCCGATTCGCCGGTCGTCCCGCAGGGGACAATGCCATTGGAGCCATTGGCTATCTGCCATTCGATCAAATCGCCCAAAGCGCGCTCGTCGACGTTGCCCTGTCGAAACGGCGTAACAATGGCGACAAGCGATCCGGTAAACATACTCACTCCTTTTCGTTGAGGAACGACGGAATTCTCTCGCCTCGTACGAGGTCGTCGTACGTTTCTCGTTCACGAATGACGTGAAATTCTCCGCCCTTGACGAGTACTTCCGGTACACGAGGCCGAGAGTTGTAATTGGACGCCATCACAAAGCCATAGGCCCCCGCGCTCATGACCGCCAACAACTCACCGGGTTTGATGCCAGGCAACGACCGATCCTTGGCCAGAAAATCACCTGATTCACAGACAGGCCCAACGATATCCACCGTCTGTTTAGTCCGACGGCCTGCCTCCTCATTCACAGGGCGAATGTCGTGGTAGGCGCCGTATAAGCTCGGCCGAATCAAATCGTTCATGGCCGCATCGACGATGACGAAGTGCTTCGTCTCCCCGGCCTTCTCGTACAGTGCCCTTGTGACCAGGATGCCGGCGTTGCCGACGATGACGCGGCCCGGCTCCATCACGAGCGTCAACCCCAAATCCTTGACGAGCGGCGAAATCGCATCAGCCAGGTCCTGGGGCAAAGGCGGCTTCTCCTCGGAATAGGTGATGCCGAGCCCGCCGCCGATGTTCAGGTAGCGAATGTTGATGCCCTGGCTTTTCAGCGTATCGATGAGCGTCACGACCTTCCTCAGCGAATCGACGAACGGCGTCACGTCCGTCAACTGCGAGCCGATGTGGGCATGGACGCCAACGACGTCGATATGGTTCAGAGAGGACGCCATTTTGTATTCTTCCAGCGCGCGATCCGAGGCGATGCCGAACTTGCTTTTCTTCATCCCCGTCGAGATGTAGGGATGTGTTTTCGGATCCACGTCCGGATTAATCCGCAAGGCGATCCGCGCCTTTTTTCCGACGGAGGCCGCCACTTCGTTGATCGCACGGATCTCAGCCGACGACTCAACATTGAACATGAGGATGTCAGCCTTCAGCGCGTCGCGGATTTCATCCGGCGATTTCCCGACGCCGGCAAAGACCATTTTCGAAGCCGGTACCCCAGCTTTTAGAGCGCGGAACAGCTCGCCGCCCGACACGATATCTGCGCCGCTGCCTTCCTTGGCCATCAGGCGAAGGATAGCCAGATTGGAATTGGCCTTCATCGCGAACGCGATGACGTGCGGGATATTTTTGAAGGCACTGTCATAGGCATGGAAATGCCGGACGAGTGTCGCATGGCTATAGATATAACAGGGAGTGCCGAGTTCCTTCGCCACGCGGCTGACCGGTACCTGTTCGCAATACAATTCACCGTGATGGTACTCAAAACTATGCATCGCGTTGATCCTTGAGTTAATCCAATTGCATCAGGCTCTAGACCTTTTACCGTATTCCAGCCGGCTGCGATGGAGGCAGGTCCGTGTCATGACCTCCCAAGGTAGGGTCCGGTTCAGCCGACTCTGTTGCCAGCCGCTCTGCCTCGAGGGCGTGTTGTCTTTTCTGTTTGTCGATCGTGGGCGCCACTCCGACGAATTCCGGGGCGACCGGTGTCCCTACCACCCCGCAAGAAATCAAGAGCCCTGCTGACGCGATCACGACCAACGCTCTCATGACAGTAACTGCTCAAGCTCTTTGATCCGCTGCTCAACTCGTCCCCGTGCGGTCCCGCCGATTTGCCCCTTGTGATCGATTGCCGCTGCGGTAGTCAGCCGAGAAAACACGCCCTTGTCGATCCGTTCACAAAACACTCGCAGCTCCTCCAGTGAAAAATCCGTGACGTCACCTCCTCGATCAAGCGCAGCCCGGACGATTCGTCCAGTGATCCCATGGGCTTCGCGAAAAGGCACGCCTCTCATAACTAAGTAGTCGGCCAGTTCTGTGGCGAGCAGTCCGCCTCCTTGCAATGCTCGCTTCAGAGCCTCTCCGTTGACTTTCAGTCGGCGCATCAATTCCGTCATCACTTGGAGAGAGGCCGCCACTGTATCCAGGGCATCAAAGAGCGCCGGTTTGTCTTCCTGCAAATCCCGATTATAACTTAACGGCAGGGCCTTGAGCAGAGTCAGCAGATTGACGAGGTGGCCGTATACGCGCCCGGTTTTTCCTCGGACCAGTTCGGGAACGTCGGGGTTCTTCTTCTGCGGCATCATGCTGCTTCCTGTGCAGAATGCATCCGGCAGATCGACGAACTGAAACTCCTGCGAGGCCCACATGATCAACTCTTCACTGAGCCGAGACAAATGCATCATCACGATCGAGAGGGCCGAGGCCACTTCAATCATGAAATCGCGGTCGGAAACCGCATCCATGCTGTTCTGGGTGACGGCAGGAAAACCTAGCAATTCAGCCGTATATCGCCGGTTCACCGGATAGTTGGTGCCGGCCAAGGCGCCGGATCCGAGCGGCATGACATTGAGTCGTTCCCTCGCATCGCGGATTCGACCTTTGTCCCGTTCGAGCATTTCCACATACGCCAACAGGTGATGGGCAAACAGAACAGGTTGGGCGCGTTGCAAGTGCGTATACCCGGGCATCATGACGGCGCGGTTCGCACCGGCCTTTGCGACCAGCACGCGTTGAAAGCCGGCTAATCGCTCGTGCAGCTCATCCAGCTGAGCACGCAAATACAGACGAATGTCCAAGGCAACTTGATCATTCCGGCTGCGCCCTGTATGAAGCTTGCCTCCCAACGGACCAATCACTTCAGTCAATCGCCGCTCGATCGCCATGTGAATGTCTTCGTCGTGGGGCGAAAAGGCGAATTTCCCACGGTCCAACTCGCGCTTCACTGATTCCAGCCCGCGCACGATGGTACGCGTTTCCGCCGCTGTGAGGACGCGCGCCTTTTCAAGTGTCTTGCAATGGGCGATACTCCCGGCGATGTCCTCGGCGTAGAGCCTGCTGTCGACCGTCACCGATCGGGTAAATGCTTCGACCAATCGATCGGTCTTCTCTCGAAACCGGCCGGCCCAGGCCTTCCCGTCGCCACCGGACGACTTCGGATGATTCCTACGCTTGGCCATCAGAAGGAGGCTTTCTTCCTCTGGGCACGGATCTTCAGTCGCAATGCGTTCAACCGTATGAAGCCTTCCGCGTCCTTCTGGTTATACACATCATCTTCCTCGAACGTGGCGACGTCGAGGCGATAGAGTGATTGTTTCGATTTGCGTCCTGCCAGCGTACAGCTTCCCTTGTAGAGTTTGACCCGTGCGATACCGCTGACGTCTTTCTGAGCTTCATCGATCGCCGTCTGGATCATTTCGCGTTCGGGGCTGAACCAATACCCGTTGTAGATCAAGTCCGCAAATCGTGGGATCAAGCTGTCGCGGAAGTGAAGGATTTCGCGGTCCATCGTCAAGGATTCGAGCCCGCGATGTGCCACATGCAGAATCGTTCCTCCCGGCGTTTCGTACACCCCGCGCGACTTCATTCCGACGTAGCGGTTTTCCACCAAATCGACCCGACCGATCCCATGTGCGCCGCCCAATTTGTTGAGATGCGCCAGTAATGCAGCGGGGCTCAGCTTTTTCCCATCGACCGCGACGGGGTTGCCCGCGCGATACTCGATCTCGACTTCCTGTGGTTTATCCGGTGCCCTTTCCGGAGAGACGGTCATCTGAAATATTTCATCCGGCGGTGATTCCCACGGGTCTTCAAGAATGCCGCCTTCATAACTGATGTGAAACAGGTTCGGATCCGTGCTGTAGGGCTTGGCTTTGGTGGCAGTCACGGGAATGTCGTGGCGATCTGCATACTCGATCAGTTCACGCCGGGAGCGCATGGTCCATTCCCGCCAGGGCGCGATGATCTTGAGATTTGGTGCGAGCGCCATGTAGGTCAACTCGAAGCGCACCTGATCATTGCCCTTACCCGTCGCACCATGCGACACCGCTTCAGCTCCCTCTTTGAGCGCGATTTCAGCCTGTCTACGAGCGATCAGCGGGCGAGCGATCGAGGTGCCAAGCAGATAACAGCCTTCGTACATCGCATTGCCGCGCAACATCGGGAACACATAGTCCTTCACGAAGGTCTCCCGGAGATCTTCGACGTAGACCTTTTTGACACCGAGCGACTGAGCCTTGATCTTGACCGCCTTCAGATCTTCCCCCTGACCCAGGTCGGCGCAAAACGCGATGATCTCGGCCTGATACGTTTCCTGCAGCCACTTGAGGATGACGGATGTATCCAGTCCGCCGGAATAGGCCAGGACGATTTTCTTGATTGATTTTGGTGGCATAGTGGATCCTACCCAGTATGTGTCTTCCGGCTGAGCAGCTGGGTCAAAACCGCTTTCTGCATGTGCAGGCGATTTTCCGCTTGATCAATGACGACGGACTGCGGACCGTCCAGCACATCCGCCGTAATTTCTTCTCCACGATGGGCCGGCAAACAATGCATGACGATGGCGTCGGGTTTCGCCCGCTGCAGCAGCCGTTTGTTCAGCTGGTAGGGGGCGAGCGTCCGTAATCGTCGCGCCTGCTCCCGCTCGCGGCCCATGCTGATCCACACATCGGTGTACACCACATCCGCTTCTTTGACGGCGACAAGGGGATTCTCCAACACCTCGATGGACGCGCCGGTGGTGTGTCCTTCCATTCGCGCACGATCGATCACCCGCTGATCCGGCTGATAGCCGGACGGACACCCGATCACGACGCGCATACCCATCTTCGTTCCTGCTTCGATGAGCGAGTTGGCCACGTTGTTTCCATCGCCGATGTAGGCCAGGCTGAGGCCCTTGAGCCGCCCCTTGATCTCCTGAATCGTCATCACATCGGACAAGGCCTGACAAGGATGGCTATGATCGGTCAGCCCGTTAATCACCGGCATCGTGGCATCGGCCGCCCATTCTTCGACGATCGCATGGTCATAGGTTCGGATCACGATTCCGTCCAGGTAACGGGACAAGACGCGAGCCGTGTCCGAGACCGTTTCCCCGCGCGAGAGTTGGATGTCGCTCATGGGAAGGACCAGCGCATGGCCGCCGAGCTGGTTCATCCCCGCCTCAAACGACACGCGGGTCCTCGTCGACGGCTTTTGAAACAGCAGTCCTAATGTCTTCCCGCGCAGCAACCGATGCGGAGTGCCCTGCCGCTGTTTTTTCTTCAAAGACGTCGCCAACCGCAGCAAGTCGACGACTTGTTGCGGCGGCATCGTCGCGACGTCAAGCAAGTCCTTGGCATATCGACCGCCGCTGATTTTCTGTCGGGCCGGTGCAGCCATCAGTGGTGTGAATCTTTTCCCGCCGCTTGGCGTTGGTTCAATAGTATCCCGAGGAGGTCGATGAGTTTATCCACCTCGGGTTGTGTGATCACCAAGGGCGGCACAAAACGCAGTACCCGTTCGGTGGCGGCATTGATCAGCACGCCGCGGGCGAGCGCATCGGCCACCACCGCTCGGGCGTCGGCTTCCAACTCCATGCCTTGCAAGAGACCAAGACCTCGCACATCCTTCACGATTCGATGGCGGTCTTTGCAGTCGGCCAATCCCTTTGCCAAGTACTCCCCCATGCGCCTGGCTTGATCCAGCACCTTTCCTTCGAGCAGCACTCGGCAGACGGCCAATGCCGCGGCACAGGCCAAAGGATTCCCCCCGAACGTCGATGCGTGAGAGCCGGGTGTAAACGCAGCGGCCACCGATTCTTTCGCCAGACAGGCGCCGATCGGCACTCCTCCGGCGAGACCCTTTGCAAGGGTCATGATATCGGGTTTCACGCCGAGCTGCTCATGGGCGAAGAAGGTGCCGGTTCTTCCCATGCCCGTTTGAATTTCATCGAAAATAAGCAGGATGTCTCGTTGTGTACAGAGTTCACGCAGGTTTCTCAGATAATCACGGTCGGCCACATACACGCCGCCTTCCGCCTGAATCGGCTCCAGCATGATCGCCGCGGTCTTCTCATTGATCATGGACTCGATCGCGCCGAAATCATTGAACGGTGCATAGGCAAACCCGGGCATCAGCGGCTCGAAACCCTTCTGCACCTTCTCCTGCCCCGTGGCAGTGAGCGTGGCCAGCGTGCGGCCATGGAACGAATTCTTCATCGTGATGACTTCAAAGCGGTCGGGCCCATGCCGCTCATGTCCGTATCGCCGCGCAAGCTTAATCGCGGCTTCATTGGCTTCGGCTCCGCTGTTGCAGAAAAACACCCGGTCGGCGAACGAATGGTCCACGAGCAGGCGCGCCAGTTTAACTTGCGGCTCAGTGTAGTACAGGTTGGACGTATGGATCAGTTGGGCGGCCTGACGTTGAATCGCCTGAACCAGGTCAGGATGCCCATGCCCCAACACATTGACGGCAATCCCACCGACAAAATCGAGGTACTCTCGCCCCTCCAGATCGTAGACCTTCGCGCCTCGCCCCCGTACAATCGAAACCGGCTGGCGGCTGTAGGTCTGCATCAGATATTTGGCCGCATCATCTTTCAGCTCTTCGGTCGGCATGATGACGTATCCCCTTAAGAAAGAAAGAAAAACTAGCACAGGGGCAGTGGCAAGAGCAACAAGCCGAGCATCGGAAGATTGCCGTCAGGAGTCGCTTGCTCTCCATTTCTCGATCAGCCATAAATGAGTCGGTCGTATCCTCTGATTCCGAGTGTGGTAAGCTGCGTCGCCATGATGATGTGCAGTCAGTGCAATCAACAGAACCCCGACGAGGCCCATTTCTGTCATCAGTGTGGAGCCAAACTGGCTGAAGCCACGGCTGCCGCCGAGACCGCCTCAGAGACGGCCACCGCTCGGCCGGCTCAGGACGAGGAGGTGTTGTGGCGCCAATTCATCGGACCCAACGCCGATCACTACCTGACCGTCTTTAAGAAATTTTCGTCGAACGGCCAGCCCAAGTTCGCGCTTTCGTGGAACTGGCCGGCCTTTCTCTATATTTCCTTCCTGTGGTTCCTGTACCGGAAGATGTATCTGCACGCGTTCGTCTATGCGGTCGGCCCGATGATTTCGACCTACCTCACGGGAGATTTTTCCGCCGGCCTCGTCTGGAGCATCATGGCGGGTGCAACCGCGAACTATCTGTATTATTGGCAGTGCCGGGAGCACATCGGCGAAATCAAGAAAACCGGTCGCATGGACCTGGCTGCGCAAGAGACCGCACTGAAGGAATCGGGCGGGGTGCAGCCGTACGTGATCTGGGTCGGCGTGATTTTCTACATCATCTTCCTCGCGACACTGGTGAAGATGATTCAAGAAGGCCCGCCCGATGTGGATAAATCGCCCGGGCGACCGGCGAAGCAAGCCGTTCAACTGTCACGGGCTTGACTTGGCATGACAATACAGTATGCTTTGGCTCCGCACGAGTTCACGTTAACGGCAAAGGACGCATGATGGCTCGATTAGTCTTGCTGCGTCATGGGGAATCGCAATGGAACTTGGA
>JBKKBQ010000129.1:0-3042 GCA_046714015.1 Nitrospira sp. | reverse complement strand
CACGGCGATCTCTCGGCGGGATTTCTCTCCGGAGACCTGCGGCTCGCGCTCCTGACGGAAGAGGAGCTGTTCGCGAAGGGTGCCCGTCACAAACCGCAGCCCAAAAGCAGGACGGCGACCTTCCTCTCCTCGTTGGAAGACCTGAACGTAGGCGACTACGTCGTGCATGTGCAGCACGGCATCGCCAAATATCGAGGGATCAAGCGCCTTTCGGTGCAAGATTTCGAGAGCGACTTCCTGATCCTCGAGTTCTCAGGTGGAGATACCCTCTATGTGCCTCTCGATCGGTTGAATCAGGTCCAACGCTATAGCGGAGCCGAAGGCCATGGCCCGCGGCTCGATCGCCTGGGGGGCACCAGTTGGGCAAAGACCACCGCGCGGGTAAAGAAGGATATTGAGGAGATGGCCCAAGAATTGATCGATCTCTACGCCAACCGTGAGCTGGTGAAGCGGAATGCGTACGGTGAGACTACGACGCTCTATCACGAATTCGAAGCGGCCTTTGAGTACGAGGAGACGCCGGATCAGCTCAGGGCCATCGAGGACATCGGCCGCGACATGGATTCGACGAAGCCTATGGATCGGCTGATCTGCGGGGATGTCGGATACGGAAAGACGGAAGTGGCCATGCGCGCGGCCTTCAAGGCCGTCGAACATGACCGCCAAGTGGCGGTGCTGGTCCCCACGACGCTCCTGGCCCATCAACACCATGAGAACTTTGCCGAACGATTCGCGCCGTTTCCCATGCGAGTGGCGCTGCTCTCACGGTTTCAGTCGGCCAAGGAGATCAAAGCCATTCTGAAGGATGTCGGCGCAGGAACTGTCGATGTCGTCATCGGCACACACCGACTGCTGCAGAAAGACGTGGCATTTCGGCAACTCGGCCTCGTGATCATCGACGAAGAGCAATGGTTCGGCGTCAAACATAAAGAAAGGCTGAAGCAACTTCGCACCCAAGTCGACGTCCTGACGTTGACCGCCACCCCCATTCCGCGCACCCTCCAAATGGCGATGTCGAGTGTGCGGGACCTCTCGATCATCGATACTCCGCCTGCCGGACGATTGGCGATTAAAACAGAGGTCATCCGGTTCAGCGATAAGGCCGTGCGAGACGCCATCCTGCGTGAACTCGGGCGTGGGGGACAAGTCTATTTTGTCCACAATCGGGTCGAAACTATGGAGCGGATCGGGGCGTGGCTGCATCAATTGGTTCCCGAAGCGCGGATGGTTATGGCGCACGGCCAGATGGATGCCAGACCGTTGGAAGCCGTGATGCTGAAATTCGTGAAGCGCGAGGCCGACGTCTTGATCGCCTCCGCTATCATCCAGTCCGGCCTCGACGTCCCCAACGCCAACACCATCATCGTTAATCGGGCGGATCTCTTCGGCCTGGCGCAGCTGTACCAGTTGCGCGGACGGGTCGGACGCGGCGGAGAGCAGGCCTACGCCTACTTCCTCATCCCCGATGAAGGCGCGCTCACCGGCGATGCACAGAAGCGATTGATCGCGATTCAGCAATTCACGGAACTCGGATCCGGGTTCCGGATCGCCGCGGCGGACCTTGAGATTCGAGGGGCCGGCAATCTTCTGGGCAAACAACAGTCGGGCCATATCGCCGCCATCGGCTTGGATCTTTATATGCAAATGGTGGAACAGGCTGTTCAGCGGTTGAAGGGGCATGTGATCGAGGAGGAGCCTGACCCGACTCTGCAATTCCCGGTTTCGGCGTTTATTCCGGAGCAGTACGTGGCCGATCCGCACCACCGTCTGTCCCTTTATAAACGACTGACGGCTTGTGGCCAAGTCGGTGAGCTGGCCCTGTTGCATGGGGAGATTCAGGACCGTTACGGCCCCCCTCCGGAGCCGGTCGAACGACTGCTTGAAGTGATGCAACTCCGGACTCACGCCAAACGCCTGCGCCTGGCCTCGATCGAAGTGCACGACCAGACGGCCAAGGTTGTGTTCCAGCCAAAGGCCATCATCCCTGAGACCGCTGTTCACCGATTGATGGATCAGCTCAAGAAGCGCCTGCGGTTCCTGAGCCCCATCTCATTCGAGATCCAGATGCGTCATGGCGACTGGCCGGCGCTGTTTTCGGAACTCAACGCAATCTTGCAAAGCCTCGATCTCTGTGATACCAAGACCATCCAAAGGGGAACGGTTGCCTCTTAATCGAGATCTGCATGTGCCACGACCTATGACGCCCTTCCGCATTTTATTGTCCTGCACAACATATTGTCTCCCCGGACTGCTTATCGGCATATTAGCCGGTGTAGGACCGCTGGTTTCAGGGTGCACCGAGCGACAGGAAGAACCGGTCGTCGCGTTGGTGAATGGACGGGCCATCACCCAAACCGAATTCGACCTTCGCTGGGATGAGCTCTCCAAGGCCACACGCTCCCGTTACGAGAAGGAGGGCGGCAAGCGAAAGTTCCTGGACGAACTCATCACCCGAGAGCTGTTGATGCAGGAAGCCCGTCGTCGGGGTCTTGATCAGGACGATGCCATCCGGGACAAGACACAGCGGTATAAAGAACAGCTGATTCTCGACGAACTGTTGAAAGACAAACTCCAATCCAAGGTCGAGCTCACCCAGGCCGAACTCAAGGCCTACTACGAAAAGCACGCCGGCGAACTTCTGGATCCCTTGAAGGCCAATATCTCGCTGATGCTGCTCCCGAATGTCTATGCGGCCAGAGACCTTGAGGCACAGGTGAATCGAGGCGGGAGTTTTGCCAAGTTCGCGCAGCGTTACTCGATCGATGAAAAGACGAAGCTGAAGGGCGGCGAGCTCGGGCCTTACCGAAAAGGACTGGTCCTGCCCGAAGTCGATGCCGTCATCCACACTCTCAAACTCGGGATGGTCAGTGCGCCGATTAAAACCGACAGCGGCTATTACCTGGTCATGCTGACCCCCCTTGACGAGGCCGTGATCCAAGCCGATTTGGCGAAACAGGAACGGCTTCGCCAAGAATTGCTGGCCGATAAGCGCCGCAAACAATTCGAAGAAGTCATCGCCGATATTCGGGCGAATGCCGCGGT
>JBKKBQ010000128.1:0-5254 GCA_046714015.1 Nitrospira sp. | reverse complement strand
TGGCTCGTATCTTTCATCCTCATCGCCGTTTCTTGCTCCGTCTTTCCCCAGGCACATGCCGCGGGTGTCGAGATTGCCATCCTGAGATCGTCCGATCTGAAGGCCTATAATGACGCCGTCGAAGGATTCAAGGCAACGGCGCCGGGTGGAACGACTTACACCGAATACGACCTGCGGGGCGATCTCGAACGGGGAAAGCAACTCGCCAGAAAAATCCGCGCGTCGGACTCTGCACTCGTGGTCGCGGTCGGATTGAAGGCGGCCCTGGCGGCCAAGCTGGAGATCGTGGATATCCCGATTGTGTACATGATGATTCTCGACCCCTTGAAACATCGCCTCAACGCTGAGAATATGACCGGGGTCCTGCTTGAAATTCCGACGGACCGTCAGTTCAAAATCATGCGCACGTTCCTGCCCACCCTGCGCCGGGTCAGCATGATGTACGATCCCGACAAGACGGCGCCCAAGTTGAAAGAGGCGGAATCTCGAGCCTCCGCCCATGCGTTTCAATTGCGGGGGTTTCCGGTCGAAAACGAGAAGGAGATTCCGCAGCAACTACGGACACTGTTGTCCGAATCCGAAGCCTTATGGCTCATTCCGGACTCGACCGTGCTGACGGACGAGTCGATCCGCTTTATTCTCGAATCGGCGCTGGCCAAACAGGTTCCCGTCGTCGGATTTTCATCGGAGTTTACGCGTCTGGGCGCGCTGCTCAGCATGTCGATCGACTACGGTGAAGTCGGTCGCGAAGCCGGTCTGCTCGCCAAACGTATAATGAACGGCGAACAACGGCTGCCGCTCAAGCCGATCTCAGTCCAGCGGATCAGGATCACGGTGAATCAGAAAACGGCGCGGTATTTGGGCGTGACGATTCCCAAAGAGCTCGACGGCATGATCGACGAAACCTATTGACGAGACCCATTGAATGGACCAATCCATGAGCAGCACAACGCTCCAAGAAGGCCAGAAAGAAGGCCGGAATCCCGAATCAAGGCCGACGGTTCGGTTCTTCGGCCTCCGCATAAAATTCGTGGTGTTTTTCAGCCTTATTCTCATCATGACCTGTTCGTCCTTGAGTTGGTACTTCATTGAAACCAGGCGCAAGGCGATGACCGACCACCTGGAGGAACTCGGAAGCATCTTATTGACCAATACCGTGCGCAACGATCATTTTCGCATCGCCGGTGTCGTCCTCGAGGATCGCGCCACACTCGATCAATTCGTGCAGAGCCTCATGGCCATTGATCACGTCATCTATGTCGTGATCGCCGCTTCCGATGGTCGCATTCTTGACCGACAAAGCAAACGTATGCGGAAGACTACGAGTGGATCACCTCCGACGACAGAACAGCCGATCTATCCCGATGATCGAATCTCAGCATCACTGCTGCAAGCTCCGCTGACTGCTCCACTCATAACCAGGCTGGAGTTTTCCTCGAAGCATACGCTGGTTGCTCAAGAGACATCCTCAGACTGGCTCCTTCCCTTTCTCCTCCGACAAGAAACCCTGTACGACTTTGCTCTGCCTGTCCTTCGGGACTCCTCGGTTGAATCCGCCCTGCCTCAGCTCTCAGTCGAATTGGAGGAGAGAAGCTTCCCGCTGCCCACGACAAGTTCGCCGGTGGTCGGCCTCGTACGCATCGGCATCACCGACGCGTCGGCGAAACACGCGCTGATGGTCATCGTCCGCGATGTGTCGCTCTTCACTCTGCTCATCATCACGGGAGGCATCCTGAGTGCTCACCTACTGACTTCCCGCATTACGACGCCGTTACGAAGCCTCGCCTCCGCAGCCAGGCAACTCGCCATGGGAAACGATGCGCCCACTCCGCTGGTTGCCGCCTCCAACGATGAAGTCGGTGAACTGACGCAGGTGTTCAACGTGATGACCCAGTCCCTCCATGATCGAAATCAGGCGATTACCATGAACCTCGAGACCATCAGGCGGCAAGTCAAGCAGTTGACGACGGTCCACCAGGCCAGTGCCGCCATTGCGGGCGCCAACATGCTCGACATGAACCAGCTGCTCGACACAGTGCTCCATCTGCTCATAGACAATCTCGGCTTCTCCCGGATGGCGGTGTTCCTTCATCACCCCGAACGGGGTTTCGTCTCCATCGCTCAGGTTATTGGAGTGTCGCCTGAAATCGCAGGGGCAGCGCGCCGGATTGAAATACCCGTCGTGAACGACGGCGGCATCACGGCCGAACTGCTCATTCACGGAAAGCCGCTACTGATTCATGACGTCGAAACTGTTGAACACCGCATGCACCCGGTGTTGCTTGAATTAGTACGTCGTTCGGGCGTGCGGTCGTTCGTCGGCGTGCCCCTCCAGAGCCATGCCAAGATTCTCGGCTACCTGGCTGGTGATCGCGGTCCACGCCAGTGTAGCGAAGAGGATCTCCACATCCTTTTAACCATCGCCGGCCATGTGGCCGCCGCGATCGATAATGCCAGGGCCTATGCTGGTCTCGCTGAATTGACCCAGTATCTTGAGGAGCGCATCGAGCAACGTACGGAGGAACTCTCTCGCGCCAATGCTCAACTGCAAGACCATGATCACCGCCGAACGACGTTTCTCTCCGTCGTCTCTCACGAGCTGCGAACGCCCATGACGGCGATTCGAAGCTTTGCGGAAAATATGTTGGACGGCGTGACGGGGCCATTGACCGACCTGCAACATACCTATCTCACACGCATTCAACACAATGTCGCCCGGCTTGGGAGAATCATCGTGCAGTTGCTCGATTGGTCGCGCCTCGATACCAAGCGAGTTGAGCTTCGCGTGGAGGAAGTCTCTCTTTGTCAGGCCGCCGCAATAGTGGCAGACAGCTTGCAGATGGTCGCTTCGGAGAAGAACGTGTCGCTCGCTATCGAGCCGATCGAGTCGCTTCCCGCTGTTCGTGGCGACCGCGACAAATTGGAGCAAATCCTCTGGAATCTGATCGGGAATGCCATCAAATTCACACCACCCGGGGGTCGAGTGAGCGTGCAGTTCGGCGAATCTCAGCCTGGCGTCGTCCAAACGTGCGTCGCCGATACCGGATGCGGGATTGACGCGTCCCATGTCGCGAATATTTTTGACGAGTTTTCCAGAGTGCCGTCGGCCATGCCCGCATCACAAGGCGCTCAACTTGGGCTCTGCATCACCAAGACACTCATCGCCATGCACCATGGCCGGATTTGGGTGGAAAGCCGACCGGAAGTCGGATCACGCTTTTACTTCACACTCCCGGCCGCCGGGCCACGGGATGAACCAGGCCGGACCATGTACTGAGTGTGAATTTCAAGAGTAGGTGTGTGACAAGAATCGGATATTCCGAAAGGAGAGACCTGCTATGCGCGCTAAAATTCTGGTTGTCGACGACGACCCCGATATCCTCCTGAGCCTTCAGAATCGAGTCAGTTTTATGGGACACGAACCCCTGACGGCGACGAACGGCAAGGATACCCTGCGCTTGATCGGGGAAGAGCAGCCGGATCTTGTCTTGCTGGATTTGAAAATCCCGGAGATCACCGGGCTGGACGTGTTGAAGCAGGTCGGGGCGGGGTCAATTCCGAGCGAGCCGAGAGACGAAGAGACCACCCAGGCGATCCCCTATACGACTCCACTGATCATCATCCTCACTGCCTATGGAACCATCGAACTCGCCGTGCAAGCCATGCAACTCGGCGCCTTCGACTTTGTGCCGAAGCCGTTCACCGCGGATCACCTCACTGTCGTCATCAACAAGGCCTTGGCCACCGTCGCCCTTCACCGCCAGGTCGAGACGCTCCGCAAGGAAGTCGATACTCAGTTCGAACCGATCGTCTCAACCACCAAACGGATGAACGACCAACTGATTGTCGCCAAACAGGCCTCGTCTTCTTCCGCGACCGTCTTGTTGCTCGGCGAAACGGGAACCGGGAAAGAAGTGGTCGCCCGGGCCATTCATCGTTGGAGCCCTCGCTCCGCGAAACCATTTATTGCCGTGAATTGCGCCGCCTTTCCTGAAAATCTATTGGAGAACGAGCTCTTCGGCCACGAGAAGGGCGCCTTCACCGGAGCCGTCAAGCGGGAGCCCGGCAAAATCGAGATCGCCGAGGGCGGCACGTTGTTTCTGGACGAGATCGGCGACATGCCGATCACCATGCAAAGCCATCTCTTGCGAGTCCTGCAAGATCGGACATTCTACCGTGTCGGCGGAACGCAGGAAGTACGGACCAACGTGCGTTTTATCGCCGCCACGAACAAAGATCTGAAACAAGCGATTCGTCAAGGCACATTCCGGGAAGACCTGTACTTTCGTCTGGCCGTGGTTACCATCGCCCTGCCGCCGCTGCGCGAGCGGATGGAGGATCTTTCCACCCTTATCGAACATTTCCTCAACCGGCCCAGCCACGTGGGTCTGTCTAAACGCTTGACCCTCAGCAAGGAGACCTTCCAAGCGCTGCAACAGTACCCCTGGCCGGGCAACGTGCGGGAGTTGGAAAACGTGCTCACGCGCGCCTTGATCTTATGCCAAGACGACACGATCGGCCCGGAACACATCTCATTGCCCGCTCACACTTCTTCAGTAACCTCCAATCCCTTGGTGGACCAGGAGTCCGACACCGACATGGTATTCGTCCCGTATCATAAGAGCATGGACGCCTACAGCCAGAAGCTGATTGAGGGCGCCTTGCGTCGGAATGGGTGGAATCAGACGAAGGCGGCAGTCGAACTCGGTCTGCAACGGACCTACTTGACCAAATTGCTCCGGCAGAAACAGATTTCCGGCAAACCCCCTACCACTCCCTCGGACTGAAGGAGTGGAGCCTCACGGCTTCTTAAGTCTTCGACGACACCTCGCTGAAGCCGGTCCTCGGTGCCCAACGCTCGGAGACCAACCGCTGCGTATTTCTCCACAATGTGATAGTCCGTGGCTTCCCACGTGAGCGGGTGGGCGGCGTCTAAAGAGGTTTTCTTCCCGTCGTTCGAGCTCTCAGAACCGCTGTTGACAGCCTCAACTTCCCTTGTCCCACTATCTGCATCTAATCAGATCCAGTCTGGAATCCATTCTGATTCAGCTTGGTATCCATTCAGATTCAGGACAAGCCGTCATATTAGGAATCCTTCTGTGTAGATCATTTAAATTCAACGCGTTAGATTTTGATCATCTGTGGCTCAAGAAATGCTTAGTGCTTCCTGTAAAGACACGCTGGATGATCCTCGATGCAGAACGGCTCAACGCGGAACTCGGACTCCAGCATCCGATTTCGAGTACAAAGTCAA
>JBKKBQ010000127.1:0-6136 GCA_046714015.1 Nitrospira sp. | reverse complement strand
TTACGATGTCTCTTGCGGTGAACAGTGCGCTCATCTCCACGTACGGTGGGATTCACTCACCTGTTCACCACCCTCGGTCTTGGTAATCACCCATTTCACGTCGTCGGGGATTGTGACGATCTTGAGCCTAGCGGCATGCCCATCGGCTGCTTGCTGAAGTTCTTCCACGACACACACCAGTTTCTCATCGTCTCGTGGAATGAGTTTTCCATATTGGTTCAAGCTCGGTTCCCGCGGTCCCGCCGCCAGCGGCCAATAGGCCCCATGATCCGTTTCTGCCAGAGCCTCACGTTGCCCCAATTCACGCAGCCGGATCAATGCCTTATGGCTGATGCAAAATTCGTCATAACTCCTATTGATCACGATTCGCTTCATATTCGCTCCTCTAGCTAGATACGGCCATTATCCAGCCGCCGTGTGACTGGTCGCCTACACCGCCGGAGCTGTATCCTTATATCCGATATAGTTCCCCGTCCAATGTGAGTAACGACGGTTGGCCCATGTCGCCACCTCCTCTTTCTGGATCTCGCCATACCGCTTCTGGAGGACGCTGCCGAACCTAATCTAAGTCTCCTTTGATCTCAATGAGGTCCTCCTCAGTGATGTTCACCCACTTTGCCTTGAGCGGCGCCTTGAGTTGTTCCCAGAATTGTCCGAACTGCTCCTTATTCATACCGACTCCTTGGTGAGATGTAAGGTCTCCTCTCCTCTCGGCGTCCAAAGGCATCCAGCATGTTCGGCAGAGGGGCAATTGTGGAGACTCAGGCGTAGAAGCGGCGAAGACCTGAGAATCAGACGCGCAAGAAGGACATGGGATGGAACGGCGCGAGCGATGGGATAGTCAGCGTGGCTCAATACGTCATATTACAAACATACAAGCCTGACTCATGCCCTGTCAACGGAGATCCAGACGGGAAGCACGCATCCTTGACCTCTCTACCGTCAAGGCGTAGGGTGAACTGTATACGGCTGACCGCCTTCGTCTCGGAGGTGGTGACCAATGGTCTTCCCTCGACGTCAGATCCGATTGAATGGGGAGGGTAAGTGTACCCTCTTCTCCAGTTCGTCCCTCACCAATCGTCCCGCTACGTTCTCTTCACGTGCCGACATCGGGCGTGTGAGCTTGGCAACTCCCCTTCAATGTGACACATGCCACGTATGGGATTCCCCAATGTGGCAAGGAGGCCTCTATGTCGAACCGCTACAATTTGCTTGATGTCGTCGTGGGTGTTGGGATGTGCGCAATCGTCTCCGGAGCGCTCTTCTTGTTCCTCGCTGTGAATGGAACGTATCATGTTGTCCCGTCGCAGGCTCTCGCGACCGGACAACCAGCAACCAGTGATATCGGCATGAGTTTGCTCCAGCCAGCCTTTGGTCGAGCCATCGTCGATCAAGTGCTTTCCGAGCGCCGAGCCAATCAGGCCGTGGCTCAATCGGTCTCTGAGTGGAATCGTGCAACAATCGCATTCCACGACTACGTGTCTGGTTCAGGTAGTGCTTTGAGATCCGTGATGCGCAACGCTCAGACCGTGCCGGTCGATCACATGGCGCGCGTGGAGGGTATCAAGGGACGTGCCATCGTCAACTTCACAAAGCGTGGTCTTCAAACCGGCCTCTTGTCGGCTGATCACTATGGTTCAATGTACAACATGCGGATGATCGGCATGATTGAAGCGAGAGGGCAACGCTTGCATGACGAGTTCGCCTCGACCTGGCAAGCCACGCTTGGACGCCGCATCGTCGAGGCTGCTCAGCACGACTGGCTGCGGGCAAGGGCGATCCAAGAGCGCCTCGGGACGGCGCTCGTTCAAGTCGTTCAGGTACAAATGAGGTCCGAACAAGGACGCGCGGTGCAACAAGAACAGCTGGCGAGCTTGATATTTGCCGCCGTTCGCAACGAGGCCATCACAGATCGCCCGACGCAGCCCACCGTGGCAGTCCTATCGATGCCGCCTTCAGAAAATACCGCCGTGCCTTCTACGGAACCAGCGTCATGGCCGGAGATCCCGATGACCTACTTGATTGCCGCCGGTCTTATGCTGGCCACCGTCTTTTTTGGGGGCCTTTCCATGGCGGCGCAGAATCGGGAGGCGAGGGCTCTCGCACAGCTGAGGCGGGATGCGGATCGCTGGGTGTTTCGCATGGCCGCGTAGCAAACGTTACGAACTGTCCCGGTGCCTGAGAAAGCTGCACACTGAGCAACATGTTTTCAGGCACCGGCGAGGTTTATTGGATGAAAGGAGACCTATCAACGTCCAACCGCCGCCCGAGAACCGCAACCTATCGAATTGATCGTGGGGTCCACCCCTCATCCATTCGACTGCTGATTGTCGAGGCACAACGACTGTTCCGACAGAGCCTGCGGCTGCTCTTGGAACGGGAACGGGATGTCGACGCGGTGGTGGAGGCATCGGATGGGCAGGAGGCCTATCGGTTGGCCATGGAACATAAGCCTGATATCGTCCTTCTGGACGTCGATATGCCGAATCTCCATGTGGACACAGTCACCAAACTCATCCGTCAGCACATACCCGCCACGAGAGTCTTACTCTTGGCCCGGTACGATGAGGACACCCGGATCGTGGCTGCTATGCAGGCTGGGGCCTTCGGCTATGTGCTGAAGGACACCGACCAGACCGACTTCCTCCGCATCATTCGGGCGACCGCTCGAGGTGAACAGGTTTTGTCCCCGGTCATGCCGGACCATGTCGTGCGAACCGTTCCAGGCGCGGTCAGACAGACCCATGAGACCCACAGCACCCTGCTCCCCAACCTGACTGAGCGAGAACGAGAAATACTGGTTTGCGCAGCAGCCGGCCGGAGCAACAAGGAAATCGCCGAGCAGCTCTGCGTGTCGGTCGATACGGTGAAGACACACCTGCATCACGTTTATCAGAAACTTTCAGTCGACGGACGTGTCGAGGCCATTCTCACCTACCTCCAGGCTCAGTGACCCGTATTGGTCTCCTGCGCTTCGCGCTCACCCAATGGGTGTAGGCTGTAATTCCATCTTCCGAGCGATGGCGGAAGGAGCGGGTCGCATCCTATTATTTTGACAAAGACGGAGGGCGGTCCAGGCATCCTGAATCAAACCACGGCACGTTTCAAAGCCAGGAGGTGATGGCCATGAGTGATCTGCACTTAAAAGACGAGTTAAAATCTGAGCCGGCGTGGGCTTACCTATATGCAGCCTTTTTTATCGGGATTGTTGTCTTCGCGTTGATGAGCGCCGGCTTCATGGGCTGATCGGGGCCACGGTCGACAGGCTGATGCGCCCGCTGTCAGACCCAGAGAGGGCAGCCGCCCGAGCCTTACGAAACGGCTCGGGCGGCTCCTTGGTGTCTCAGTGCATCGTCTGACTGTGAGTCTGAGCTCCCCTCTAGGGAATTCCCATCGCTCGCTATATACCCCGCCGTGGGGAACACTGACGCTTGCATGAATTCTGATCCTCGCGCTTTCCCTCCCTGTTCCGTTCCTGCGCGATTGCATTGATCAGTCGGCGCGGTGAGTTCGTCGGAACGGCCTATGTGTCATAGCCGTCAAGATAAACGACGGAGGCCCCGACATCTAGGCCGGCATGGTCATCGACCGCCACGTCAGGCAAAGGAGGGTGATGCAGGCGGCACAGGCTCCATATCAACCAACCTGTACCCTCGAATCAAGGAGTACCTAAAGATGAGCACCCACACTTGGAGTGAATGTCCATGAGTACCGCAAAAATGAATCGACCGACACCCGTTGAACGCTGGATCCGCATCCCAGACGGCACGAAAGTGCGTCATCGGTCGGAGGCCTATGATGGTGTCATTGACGGCTTGACGGAGATTGTATCCGGCTCAGAGCGCAACCCGGACGGGAAAACGCAGTATCGCGTGAATGTCGGCGACAGTACTCGGCTCCTGGTCACGGAGGATCACCTCAATATTTTGCTCGACAACAAAAATTTGGTGCTGCTCGCTCGCGAAACCGAATTGTATCGTCGGTCCGTCACCGACCGGCTGAGAGCGGTCTTTGCAGACGATCGGTTCGTGACCATCGCCGACAAAAAAGCCGCATCGTCGGACAAGCCGAAGTCACCTGAAGGCGGAATTCCCACAGCGGATACCGTAAGCTCGAAACCTTCTAAAGCGGAGAAGATATGAACACATCATGGGGAACCAAAGCCCCACACCGACGAAAGCGAGCCATTCTTCGAACCAAGGTCCGTTGGGAGGTGTTGGGCCTCCAGGAACCGGATCAGACGTCATCAACGATGTCGATCGAGGACATTCGCCGCCAGATCACTTCAGCCGCAAGTCAGGGGTTGAGCGCTGATACAGTCTCCCGCTCTCGGCAGAAGGAGGGACGCCCCAAACCTGCATCTAAGGCTTCGGTGGCGATACGCAAGCGCGGTGCGGCTTCGCAGTAGGCCTTACACAGGCGCGTCGCACCCGAAAGGAGGGCATCATCGGAGGACCAGGAAAAACCACAGCCTCAAAGCGGGAGCGCGAGAAAGCGCGCCTGCAGAAACAACGAGACAAAGAAGAGCGCCGTGCACAGCGAAAGGCCATCAAGGTCGATCGGCCGACGCAAGAAGGCGAAGACCCTGATCTGGCCGGCTTGCGCTGGGGGCCACAGCCCCCGCTCTATTGACGGACGTTTGACGGACGTTCCGCCTCACGGCGTAAGAAAGATTGACGGAGGAGCCATGGACATCAACACCCTCACCTTTGCATTCGTGATTGTGGCGCTCGGGATCGGCGGGGTGATCGTCTACCTCAAGGGAAGGTAGCCCTCAATCAGTTTCGTTTTGAATGGTTAGCCCCTTCCGATCCATGTCATCACGGCAGCAGTTGCGCGACCGCCATCAGCCCGTCGCCTGGGGCTGAAAAACACACGGACGGTACTAGCACAATCTTGACAAGAAATACTTGCGTACAGTGAAACCAGAAGTACGTGGACCACTGACTCGTTTAGAATCCCCCGCAGGCTGTTCAGAAAGGCCATCCAGCAACGCCGCAGAGAGCCGAAAGGCGAAGCGTAGACTGTTTCCACCCGCCCACCCATCGGCTGTGTGAACAGGCGTTTGCCCAGGCCGTACGTTGAGCCTTGAGCGACGTGAGAACGAAGCTGGCGGTCTTTGTCAATAGCCTGCTAAACAGCTCACCCCACCTGCGCTGATCAGCGCAGGGACATGAGAGTCGACTTCCGAGCGATGCCAAACTTCAGATCAATATCGGAAATGCCAGTTTCTTGGTGCTTGATCGTATCGGATTCCAGTTTTCCAAATCCTTCCGACCACGCTGCATTGACAATGCGAAGCTTCGCGTCACGAGTCGGGAGAGCTTCGTTGAACATCGTCGAATAGGCATCGCGCATCTTCTCCTGAAATTGTTGGCGGCGATCCGAAGGAATCCCGGCCAAGGCTGCGAGGGACGCGACATGTTCGCCGGATCCTTGCGCGCTTTCTGCCCGCAAGTGCTCGTACGAATAGCCCACAAAGAGTTCAGTTTTCTCCCTGGCACGAGTGAGGCGGTCGATAGCAATTGCTCCCGGAGTTGTGCTCGAGAGGAACTTTTGCGTTGGCTCGAGTATCTCGCCTATGGCGTTTGATGTGCCATTGGTTAACGCCGTGGTCGCATCGAATGGAGCTTTGGTCAGTTCCACCGTTGCATCTGTTACGCAACCAGACAACATCAATAGTCCGACAAGCAGCCCATATGATTTAAAACTGTTCATGATTTGCTCCCCTATGATTAGTCGATTAGTCTGTCCCTCCGACCAATCTCAACATATGTCTTTCCATCTTTATTCGCCCCTAGGAAAAACCATAGGTGTAGATGACCGGACGGGAACAGCCGCCACTACCCTATTCAACTTAAATGGAAGGCGCATCAGTCATGACGGGAAGCCATTGAACCGCGCGGCCGCAGAGTGAATCTGGCTCAGTTGTAATTAATGAAAAGGATGGAGCCGGCGACCCGGATTGAACGGGCGACCTGCGGTTTACGAAACCGCTGCTCTACCAACTGAGCTACGCCGGCAGCTTGGTGAGACAGAAGGGAAACGGGCGGGTTCTTGTCCGGCATGATAACGGCCACCCGGCGAACCTGTCAATGAAGCAAACAAGACTTATCTCAACCTTATGGCCCAATCT
>JBKKBQ010000126.1:0-5137 GCA_046714015.1 Nitrospira sp. | reverse complement strand
GCCGGCATTAGTCGTGAGTGCACAGCCGAGACCATCGCGTTTAAACTCGGGCCTCGACTCAATGCCGCAGGTCGGTTAGATGAGGCGATCAAAGGGGTCAGGCTTCTGACGACGGAGTCTGAACGGGAAGCCAAGGAATTGGCTGAAGATCTGGAGCAGTTGAACCGAGCCCGCCGGGAGCTCGAGACGAATATCTTAGAGGAAGCATTAGCTCAGGTAGAGTCACGGGAGCTGCCGGGTGGGATCGTGTTATACGCCAGGGGATGGCATGTCGGGGTCGTGGGAATCGTCGCGGCCCGTATCATGGAACGGTTCCATCGCCCGACGGTTGTTATTGCAGTGAATGAACAGGGCATCGGGAAAGGATCGGCTCGAACTGTACCAGGGTTTGACCTCTATCAAGCGTTGGCCGGTTGTCGAGACTTCCTCATGGCGTTCGGTGGCCATCCCAGTGCGGCTGGGGTTACGATTCGGGAGGATCGGTTGCCGGAATTTGCTGAACGATTTTCCGCAATGGCAGAGACATGGATCCGGAATACGCAAAGCGTTCCCATGCTGCACCTGGATTCTGAACTGCGGTTGGATGAGGTCACGGTACAACTGATTCGTGAGATCGGGACCTTGCATCCATTCGGGGCGGGAAATCCTGAGCCAACGTTCGCCGTCAGGGGGCTGAACGTTCTCAATGCTCGCGTGGTCGGAGAGAAACATTTGAAGATGACGGTCCGACAGGGAGGGTCAGTACCGTTTGATAGTATAGGGTTTGGGATGAAATCTCTGGAGGATCGTGGATTGTCCTTGAAGACGCCCATTGACGTCGCCTTTACACCGGAACTGAACCACTGGAACGGCTATGATCGGATCCAGTTGCGTATCCGAGACATACGAGCGGCAGGGGGCGAATAGCGGATGATGTACGAAACGGTGACCGATATCGACCAGTTGCTGGATCGCCTGCAAGCCTATCAGCCCGATGCTGATCTCGGCATGGTGCGAAAGGCGTATGAGTTTTCCGCGAAGGCGCATGAAGGACAAACGCGTCTCTCCGGCGAACCCTATGTGAAGCACCCCGTCGCGGTGGCCGGCGTCTTGACCTCTCTGAAAACCGACGTGACGGCGATTCTGGCCGGGCTTCTGCACGATACGTTGGAAGATACGGTGGCCACGGCCGATGAGCTTCAGCGGGAATTCGGCAAAGAAGTCGTCCATCTTGTCGACGGCGTGACGAAGATCGGGAAAATTACGTTTCGCAGTTCGGAGGAAAAACAGGCGGAGAACTTCCGCAAAATGGTGCTCTCGATGGCGGATGACATTCGCGTGGTGATCATCAAGCTGGCCGATCGTCTTCACAATATGCGGACGCTTGAACACCTCAAAGAGAACAAGCGGCAAGAGATTGCGCAAGAGACATTGGAAATCTATGCGCCCTTGGCGAATCGCATCGGAATCGGGTGGGTCAAGAACGAGCTGGAAGATTTGTGCCTGAAGCATCTCAAACCGGATGTCTACGAAACCCTGCGCGTGTCTGTGGCGAAGCGCGACGAAGACCGACAACAGTATATCCAGGAGGTGCAAGCCCTCGTCGAGAAGGCGCTGGCGGAGAATGGGCTGGCCGGAGCGGTGTATGGAAGGCCAAAACATCTGTACGGCATCTATCAAAAGATGAAGAAGCAATCGATCTCGTTCGATGAGGTGTACGATCTCACCGCCTTGCGGATCATCACCGATACTAAGATGAACTGTTACGCACTGCTCGGGGTCATCCATTCACTGTGGCGGCCTCTCCCCGGACGGTTCAAAGATTACATCGCGATTCCCAAATCGAACCTCTATCAATCCCTCCATACGACCGTGGTCGGGCCGAAAGGTGAGCATGTGGAGTTCCAGATCCGAACGGAAGAAATGCATCGTGTAGCCGAATATGGGATCGCAGCGCATTGGAAGTACAAGGAACAAGGGAGGCTCCATGATAAAGACAGCAAGGCCTTTGGATGGTTGAGGCAGTTCATCGAATGGCAAAAGGACTTGCCCGACAATCGCCAATTCATGGATTCCGTGAAGCTCGAGTTATTCCACGACGTCGTCTACGTCTTTACACCCAAAGGGACCGTGAAGGAACTGCCGAAAGGTGGCACGCCGGTCGATTTTGCCTATGCGATTCACACGGAAGTCGGTGATCATTGCGTCGGTGCCAAGGTCAACGGGAAGATCGTTCCGTTGAGGCATGAGTTGACGAGCGGTGACACCATCGAAATTCTGACCTCCTCCAACCAGACTCCGCACAGGGATTGGCTCAAGTTCGTGCGGACCTCACGGGCCAAAACCAAGATTAAACATTGGATCAAGGCCGAGGAACAGAAGCGGAGCCTGGAAATCGGTTGGCGGTTACTCGAGGCAGAGATTCGTCGCCATGGGTTGACCCCCTCGCATGCTTTAAAGTCGGATGCGCTGCTTGAGGTCGCCAAACATGAAGGCTATGCCACGATTGACGAGTTGGCCGCAGCGGTGGGATTCGGCCACGTCGCGACGGCTCAAGTCGTTGGACGGTTGTTGGCTCCGACATCCGCCGGCACTTCCATTCAGCCCGAACCGGTCAGCGTTCCCAAAGTCGTCGGCAAGAGAGGAGAAGAGCCGGGCGTCCAAGTTAAGGGTGGCCGCGATCTGTTGATGCAACTGTCGCGATGCTGCAATCCCGTTCCCGGTGACAAGATCTTGGGATACATCACGCGCGGAAGAGGCCTCACGATCCATTCTGTTGATTGTCCCAACCTCGAAGCCTTGGATTATGATCGAGAACGTCTGGTGGAAGTGGAGTGGGATACGGCCATGCCGAGTCAACACGCGGTAAAAATCGCGGTCATTGCAGAGGATAAGACGGGAGTGTTGGCGAATGTGTCATCGGCCATTGCGGAATGTGACGCGAATATCAGCCGTGCTGAAATTATTACCAGAGAAGATCGGAAGGCCGAGTTGGATTTCTTGGTCGAGATTGCGGACACGAACCATCTGAACCGAGTGCTCAAAGCGATCGAACGTGTGGATGGTGTGATTACCGCCAGGCGACTGAGGTCTTGGCGCGATAAATCATAATATACGGTGCTGAGGACACAGGCTTCAACGCTGCCCAAACTGCAGTTTCGTTCCTTTCTCGATCTGGTACCCATCAACCGTCCCCCCCGCAATTTCGAGGACATACACCGCGTCATCACTGTTCGGGCGATACTGAGGGCAGGAATCATCGCTCTTCGTGCAAATCGGGACATGCCGTTCGATATGCGTCACCCGTTTCTTGCCGTCAATCCAGATGAGATCGAGCGCGATCTTGGTGTTCTTCATCCAGATTGTCCAGGCCTGGGGTTGGCTGAAAAAAAAGAGCATTCCGTGATCCTTCTTGAGGTGGTCTCGGTACATGAGCCCGACGGAACGTTTCAGTGGGGTGTCGGCAATTTCGGCCTTGATGGTGGCACCAGAGGGAGTTTGAATCGAGATGAGCTCCGAGTCGGCTGCTCTGCAGGCCGGTGTCTCACCCCAGAGCAATCCAGCGGCCACTATGGCACAAAGAGCAAGTAAAGTAGCGGGTTTGTCACACATGAACGCATCGTAATGATCGTTTCTCTCGCAGTCAAGAACGCGATTGTCTTGAAGTGTGGGCGAGAGGGCATTCGACTTCCGTAATCTTGCAATCGTCTCGTCTCTTGTGCCATCCTCCAGCCGAGCTGAGAGAGAGGAAACCATGCAGGAAAAGCGGCGAGTGTTGTACAAAAAAGGTGTGTTCGTGTGTCCAGGATGCCGTCAGTCCTACGTCCAAGAGAAATGGATTGAAGAATGGCGGATTCGTTGCCATCGTTGTACCTACCGTGGAACGCTGACGGAAGTGTCGGTTGAAGAGCATCTGGAGGAGGAGACGTTTCGGCACTAACGCCTCTCGTTCTCTTCCATCCATCCAGCTCGTAACGTTGTGTCATCGCACCTCATGCAGATCTCTTCCTTAGGTGAATCACGGCATCTCCTGGCCTTTGCATTTATATTGGTCGCTCTGTGCACCGGCTGCGTGTCTCGGTCTTGGGCCGACGAAGCCTCGCCATCGATCAAGGTTCTCGTCACCTACCATTCTCTTTCGGGAAACACCGAACGTATGGCGGAAGCAGTGGTTGCTGGAGCAAAATCGGCCTCGGGTACGCAGGTCGTCCTCAAGCGTGTCGGGCACGTGACCGCGGAAGATCTGTTTTCTGCCGATGCGGTCGTCGTCGGTTCACCCGTCTATTGGTCGAATATGTCAGGAGAGGTGAAGACCTTCTTCGATAACTGGCAGTTCAAGTTCGGCGTCTTTCCCGAATTCAAGATGAAAAACAAGGTTGGGGCGGCCTTCGCCACGGGAGGGCAAATCTCGAGCGGGAAAGAGGTCACGATGTTGACCATTCTTGCCGCGATGCTGGGCAATCAGATGATTGTGGTCAGCGGCGGCGGTGCGTTTGGGGCCTCGGCAACGACGGAAGGTAACAGTCCAGGGATCGATGATCAAGAGCTCGCTGAGGCTAAAGTGTTAGGCCGGCGTGTAGCCGATGTGACGAAGCTCATCAGAGTCGGGTCGTCTCGTTGAATTGTTTTGTGGAGATCTTTCCTGCGAACTAACGTGTGGTGGGGAGAAGTATCTTACCTGTCTACAGTGCTGGTCGATGCTCCCTGGACCGCAATCTCGACAAATTCATGGATGTTCTTCGCGCAGCGGCCGCAGCTTCCGCTCTGCTTGAGGCCAAACTTGGACTTGAGCTGACAGGGCATCACAACTCCCGCCCGTCCCGCTTCACGGACATCTCCCTCTGTAATCCCTCTGCATAAGCAAACGTACATCTGATCTCCAAATGAACGATTATGAGAAGCATTCTCAGTATGCCATGAAAGTGGGGATCTGTCAAGGCTTCCCTTTCCGACTGGTCAGAACCAATGTTAGGCTTTATTCATCAATGGGATAGGGCTACGAGAGCGTTTCCGCCAGCTGCTGTACCATATCCTGAATTGTATCGAATCCAGACTGCCAAAAGGCTGCAGATGCCATATCCACGTCCATCTTGCTCAGAATATCTCTAGGGGATTGCGATCCGCCGGTTCCGAGCAAGTCCAGATACTTTGGGACAAA
>JBKKBQ010000125.1:0-5977 GCA_046714015.1 Nitrospira sp. | reverse complement strand
CGGCGGAGTTGATCAGTCCGATCGCGATGGATCAGGGGTTGCGGTTTGCCGTGCGCGAGGGCGGCAAGACGGTCGGCTCGGGCGTCGTCACGGAAATTCTGGCATAGCGGAGCTGACAGGCGGGTAGGAGTCAGGCTGACAAGAGAGTTTCTGCACTTGTCAGCATGCGGTCCGGTCAGCTTGTCTCGAGGAGAAAGAGATGCGAGAAATCATCGACATGGCTTGTACGCTCTGCAAACAGCGGAATTACTCGACCGTGAAAAACAAGAAGAACGATCCGGATCGGTTGGAGCGAAATAAGTTTTGTAAGTTCTGCCGAAAGCACGTGCCTCATAAGGAAGTGAAGTAAGTGCTGAGATATGAGCGTTGAGTAGTAGAAGCGGCAAGCTGAAAACTCATCCCTCAGTACTCGTTACTCAGCACTGAGAACGGAGGGGCATGGTGTCAATGGCAGCACATCGGTCTCCAAAACCGAGAGTCTAGGTTCAAATCCTAGTGCCCCTGCCACCCCTAAGCTTGCTCGACCGCGAATTGCTCGTTGGAAGTGCTTGTGATGGGATTCAGGTTTGGTGGTCGCTGGGAACGTTCCAAACTGGGGCCGTAGAAGACGGAGTCGCCGATGTTTAAGCGCATGACAGATTCGATTCGGTTGTTCGTGACGGACGTGCGGGCAGAGCTGAAAAAAGTTTCATTTCCGAGTCGTGCGGAAACCGTCGGCTCAACGACGGTGGTGATCGTATTCTGCATCCTGATGTCGCTGTACTTATCCGTCATTGACTCATTCCTTTCATGGCTGGTCGGCAAATTCATCTAGGCCTACCGGGAAGAGGATTAGGGGAATCCATCGGTAATTCATCGAAGACCTGAGGGTGGTGCATGACAAAGAACTGGTACGTCATCCATACGTACGCGGGTTTTGAGGGGCGCGTGAAGACCAGCCTCGTAGAGCGCGCAAATCAAATGGGGCTCGTCGAGAAGGTCGGACAGGTGCTCGTTCCGACAGAGGACGTGATTGAAATTAAGGACGGGAAGCGACGGACTTCCCGTCGGAAGTTCTTCCCAGGTTACGTCCTTGTGGAGTTGGAGTCTCCGCTGGGGGACGAGACCTTGCAGATGATCAAGGAAACGCCAAAAGTGACGGGATTTGTCGGGGGAGGCGCCGTGCCGACTCCGCTGAGCCACGAGGAAGTGGAGTCCTTGCTCAAACAGGTCGATGCGGGTCAGGCTGAGCCCCGAGAGCAGGTCAAATTTATAAAAAGCGACAATGTTCGCATCATCGATGGTCCCTTCCTTGGGTTCAACGGCGTGGTTGATGAAGTCGATCAGGACCATAGTCGGTTGAAGGTGATGGTGAGCATCTTCGGCCGGTCAACCCCGGTTGAATTGGGATTTTTGCAGGTTGAACGGATTTAACAAGCAGTGCTGAGCGATGAGTGCTGAGTGCTGAGTTAAGAATCAAGGAGCAGCATGGCAAAGGAAATCAGTGCGCAGATCAAGTTGCAAATTCCGGCCGGCAAGGCCAATCCGGCTCCTCCTGTCGGCCCCTCGTTGGGTCAGCATGGGGTCAATATTATGGAATTTTGCAAGCAGTTCAATGCCAAGACCCAGAAAGACGGGGACAGTGTTATCCCTGTCATCATTACGGTCTACAAGGACCGTACCTTCAGCTTCATCATGAAGACGCCGCCGGCTTCGGATCTCCTGAAGAAGGCCGCTGGGATCATCAAAGGATCCGGAGTGCCGCAGAAGGATAAAGTGGGGAAAATCACCAGACAGCAGCTGAACGAAATTGCGCGGAAGAAGATGGCTGATCTGAACGCGGCTGATGTGGAAGGGGCGGCCAAAATCATCGAAGGGACTGCCCGTAGCATGGGTGTCGTCATTCAAGGCTAACGTCGAGATCGAAGGAGCGTCTGGTCATGGGAAAGAAAATGAATGCGGCGATCAAGAACGTCGAGCCGCGTGCCTATGGGTTGCGTGAGGCCGTCGAAACCGTGAAGCGGTCGGCCTATGCGAAGTTTGACGAATCGATCGATCTCGCGCTCAGGCTGGGAATCGATCCAAAGCGCTCGGATCAACTGATTCGGGGGACGGCGTCGCTTCCCCACGGAACGGGGAAAAAGGTTCGAGTCCTGGTATTCGCCAAGGGCGAAAAGGAGCAGGAGGCGCGGCACGCGGGGGCCGACTATGTCGGGGCTGACGACTTGATGGAAAAAATCAAGGGCGGATGGATGGATTTCGATTGCGCGATTTCCACGCCGGACCTGATGGCCTCCGTCGGAAAACTCGGCAAGGTGCTCGGCCCTCGCGGGCTGATGCCGAATCCTAAAACCGGCACCGTGACCTTCGAGGTGGGGAAAGCGGTCGCCGACATCCGAAAGGGGCGTGTCGAGTTCAAGGTTGAGAAAGCCGGTATCGTGCATGTGCCGGTGGGAAAAGTATCCTTCGATCCCGCGAAGCTGTTCGATAATGCATCGGCCATCATTGAATCCGTCGTCAAGGCGAAGCCCGCCTCATGCAAGGGGCGGTATCTCAAGAGTGCGACGATCGCGAGCACGATGGGGCCTGGTGTGAAATTGGATACCGTGGCGCTGACCAAGCAGTGGAGTTGAGGAGCATGTTCAACGTCATTCGTTAATCGTGAATCGCCGGATCGGTTAACGTGCAGGGAATAACGATTCACGATCAAGAGAGGGAGCGATGAAGAAGGAAGAGAAGGTTACGGCAGTGGCGGAGTTGACCGAAAAATTCGGTCGCGCGCGCCTGGCCATCCTGACGGAATGCGTCGGCCTTCCGGTCAACCAGGTCACCGAGTTACGCAAGCAGCTCCGTGGAGCCAAGGCGGAATATCGCATCGTGAAGAATACGCTCGCGGCGCGTGCCGCCGAGGGGACGATCGTGGCCGGACTCAAGGCACACCTGAAGGGTCCGACCGGAGTCGTCATCGGCTATGACGATCCGGTGTTGCCGACGAAGGTGCTGAAGGATTTCATCAGCGCGGAGAAGCGCGAGGAGAAGATTCGGATGACGGCCGGGGTGCTGGAAGGCAAGATCCTCCAACCCGCTGAACTGGCCGCCGTTGCGAAGCTGCCGAAGAAAGAAGTGCTCGTTGCCATGTTGCTGTCGGCCATGCAAGGGCCGATTCGTGGCGTCGTCTATACGTTGAGTGCGGTCTTGTCGAAGTTTGTGCGAGTCATTGCAGCCATTCAAGATAAACGGAAAGGAGAAGGGGACATGCCGGCTACGGAAGGAAAATTATCGCAAGAGGAATTGATCAAGGCGATCGAGGGCATGAGCGTGCTCGATCTGGCTGAACTGGTGAAGGGGCTTGAGGCACGCTTTGGCGTGACGGCGGCGGCACCGGTCGCGATGGCGGCGGCGCCGGCGGCAGGCGGTGGCGCAGCGGCTCCTGCCGAAGAGAAGACGGCATTCGACGTCATTCTCGCATCGGCACCGGCCGACAAGAAAATCCAGGTCATTAAGGTGGTGCGGGAGCTGACGAGTCTCGGCCTGAAGGAAGCCAAGGACCTCGTGGAGGGCGCGCCGAAGCCGGTCAAGACCGGGGTGGCCAAGGAAGAAGCCGATACGATGAAGAAGAAGCTCGAAGAAAGCGGCGCCAAGGTCGAAGTCAAGTAAGAAGCGGGTTCGTCATCGTCACGGCTCTTTCGGTATTCACTGAAGGCCCAGGTCTCTCGGTGTCTCGGGAATCTGCCGTGACCGATGACTGCTGTTCACCGCCAACCAGCGTGGAGGAGTAGGCATGTCCGAAACGACGCTTCAAGAATTCGTCGAGCGGAAAGATTTTTCTCGCATTCGAACCAACATCGATATTCCTGATCTGATTGAAATCCAGAAGCGCTCTTACGAAGAGTTTTTGCAGTTCGAGGTCGAATCGGAGCGTCGGAAGGATCATGGATTACAGGCGGCGTTGGCCAGCGTGTTTCCGATTCCAGATTATAACAACACGGCCGTGCTCGAATTTTCGAGTTACACATTGGGGACACCGAAGTACGACGAGCGCGAATGTCTTGAGCAGGGTATGACCTTCGCGGTTCCGTTGAAGCTGCGTGTCCGCCTGGTGGTGCTCGACAAGGAGGATAAGGGACCCCGCAAGAAAGTGCTCGATGTGCGTGAGCAGGAAGTCTATGTCGGTGAACTGCCGCTCATGACCGAGCGAGGAACCTTTATCGTCAACGGGACCGAGCGAGTCGTCGTCAGTCAGCTGCACCGGTCGCCGGGTGCGTCGTTTACGCATGATAAGGGTCGGACCCATGCGAGCGGCAAGGTGTTGTACTCGGCTCGAATTATTCCCTATCGAGGCTCATGGCTCGATTTCGAGTTCGATGCCAGGGACATTCTCTATGTGCGGATCGATCGCCGTCGAAAAATGCAGGCCACCATTCTGCTGAAAGCCTTTGGCTTCTCGAGCGACGACTTGCTGAAGATGTACTACCCCGTCGAAGAAATTCGCGTGTCGAAGGGGAAGATGTTCCGCAAGCTGGATCCGGATATCCATCACGGACTTCGGTGTTCCGCCGAGGTGACGGATAAGGCCGGCAAGGAACCGTTGGTGCGAGAAGGTGCCAGGTTGACGAAAGGCCTGATTGCCAAGCTGAAGGCCTCGGGAGTGAAGGAGATCCCCTTATTGCCCACCGAGTTGGTCGGGCGTGCTGTGCTCACGGAATTGGTCGACTCGAAGAAGAACAAGTTGGCGGAGAAAAATCAGCGATTGACCGCCGAGATCGTCGAACAGATCGTTGAAAGCGATGTGGAAGAATTCAAGGTCATTTATCTGGATATGGCGACCGCGACGCCGGTCATTCTTGATACCTTGGAGATGGAGAAGATCGGGTCGAAAGAGGAAGCGATGGTCGAAATCTACCGTCGGCTCCGTCCCGGCGAGACGCCGTCAGTCGATACGGCGAGAGCCTTATTCGACAATCTATTCCTGAATTCCAAGCGCTACGATTTGTCTCCGGTCGGCCGGCTCAAGCTCAATAAGAAACTTGGTTTGGACTTGCCCCTCGAGCAGCGCACCTTGACCGCTCAGGACATCGTGGAAGTCATCCGCTACCTCGTCAATCTGAAGATCGGCAAAGGGGAAATCGACGACATCGATCACTTGGGTAATCGTCGCGTGCGATCCGTCGGAGAACTCCTGGAAAACCAGTTCCGGCTGGGTTTGGTGCGGATGGAGCGAAGCATCAAGGAACGCATGAATCTTCTCGACATGGAAACGGTGCTGCCGCATGACTTGATCAACGCCAAACCGGTCGTCGCGGCCGTCAAGGAGTTTTTCAGCAGCAGTCAGCTGTCTCAATTCATGGACCAAACGAACCCGCTGGCTGAAATCACGCATAAACGGCGTCTGTCGGCTCTTGGTCCGGGCGGGCTCACGAGAGAACGGGCCGGGTTCGAAGTTCGAGACGTGCATCCGTCCCACTATAGTCGTATTTGCCCGATTGAAACACCGGAAGGCCCCAATATCGGATTGATTACATCGCTGGCTACCTACGCCCGGATCAACCAGTTCGGATTTATTGAGGCTCCGTATCGGAAAGTCGTCAAGGGACGTGTGACGGATGAAATTGAGTTTCTCTCGGCGATCGAGGGTGACAAATACATCATCGCGCAAGCCAACTCGAAATTGGATGGGGCGGGCAGGCTGGTATCGGAAACCGTCTCCTGTCGTCACGGGGGAGACTTTGTTCTGGCCGCTCCGGATAAGATTGAGTACATGGACGTGTCGCCGAAGCAAGTGGTGAGCGTCGCGACTGCACTCGTACCGTTTCTGGAGCATGACGATGCCAACCGCGCGCTGATGGGTTCCAACATGCAGCGCCAGGCGGTTCCGTTGGTCACGTCTGAGGCCCCTCTGGTCGGGACCGGGATGGAAGCGGTGGTGGCGCGAGATTCCGGCTATGTCATCCAAGCTCGTCAAGCGGGGGTCGTGGAAAGCGTCGATGCCACCCGCATC
>JBKKBQ010000124.1:0-8158 GCA_046714015.1 Nitrospira sp. | reverse complement strand
CATTGTACACTCGACCACCGCTTTGCTGATATCGCTGGAAGACAGCGATGGCCTCAACTCGGCGAAGATCACGGGTCACGGAGATTCCGCGATCCTCCAGGGTTGCCACCCAGTTTTTAGGTTTCGGAGCTTCGTCGAACCCGATCCCCGATGCATCGGACGCTCGCGCAGCGCAAACGACTTTGCGAACCCCGGACCAAAGAATCGCACCATAACACATGGCGCAAGGTTCACAGCTCGTGACCAGTGTGAGCTTCGGCGTACCAGGAGCGCCAAGATCGAAATGCTTCAGGGTTCGGTGTGCGTTAGCTAGGGCTACCACTTCGGCGTGAGCAAGTGAACAGTTGGTGGGTTCGACGACATTGATCCCAACGGCAATGAGTCGGCCTGTTTGCGATTCAAACACGGCGGCACCGAAGGGTCCGCCGGTCTGCGCGGTGATGTTGGTCAGCGCGAGCTGGATGACGAATCGCATGCGATCGGAAGCCGCCACCATCGATTTTCGCTGCCGACGCGCAAGACGAATGGCCCAGGGTGGGAGGCGAAAGGGAGACGTGGATGGGAAACCAGACTTCACGACGGCAACGAAAGCTTCAACGCCTCAAGATTCTTCGTCACCATGGCATCGCCGTTCTTAGTCGAGACGTCAATACCCGTCGCACAGACGGATCGGCATTCGTCTAGTCGCCCAAGTCGCTGGAGAGATTGCGCCAGTCCATAATAGGCGGCTGAGTAGGTGGGTTTGACGATGACACATTGCCGCAGTGCCTTCGCGGCTTCTTCAAAGTTCCCGTCGTCCATGTAGGCTTTTCCCAACCCAAACCAGGCGACATCGTCGTTCGGATCCATGGCAAGAACTTTCTTCAGAGGCTCGATTCGTGGATTCGGCATAATGGCTCCTAATCGTTAGAGGGAAACGATAGCAGTGGCGGCGCACATTGTCTATGGCGATTTCTGCATGATAATCTCACAACGTGTGATGAGTGATGTGTAATGAGTGATGAGGCGAAACGGCAAGTCCTCCTCCATTGTCACTGATCACTTGTCACGCATCACCGATCACTGGATTCGTTTATGGGAAAAACCGGTCTCGTCTATCATCCGGCGTATCTTGAGCATGACATGGGATCCGGACATCCGGAATCTCCCAATCGTCTGCGTGCCATCATACAGCAGCTTGAACAGAGCGGTACGATGGCCCGCGTGACCAAGATCGAGCCCCGCAAAGCCGAGGAGGAGTGGATCACGCAAGTCCATACTCCCGGCTATGTTTCGGCGCTCGGTCGAGCAGTTCCTACGACAGGCCGAGTCTCGCTCGATCCAGACACCTCGATGTCACCCGGCTCATTGAACGCAGCGTACTTGGCGGCAGGAGGGGCATTGGCTGCGGTCGATGCCATCATGGCACAGCAAGTGGATCATGTGTTCTGTGCCGTCCGGCCTCCCGGTCACCATGCCGAGGCTGGGCGAGCGATGGGTTTCTGCCTCTTCAACAACGTGGCCATCGCCGCGCGCTATGTCCAAAAGAAGTACGGGCTCACCAGAGTGTTGATTGTCGATTGGGATGTCCACCATGGGAATGGGACGCAGCATAGTTTTGAGAACGATCCCTCCGTGCTATTTTTCAGTACGCATCAGTATCCACATTATCCCGGCACAGGGCGAGGAACCGAGCGAGGTCAGGGGGCGGGAGTAGGATTTACAGTCAACGTACCGATGGAGGCGGGGGAGGGCGATGAGGCATACCACGAGATCTTCCTCAAATCGCTTGTTCCGGCAGCCGATATGTTTAAGCCGGAGTTTGTCATCATCTCAGCGGGATTCGATGCGCACAACGATGACCCGTTGGCGAGCATGGGCCTTACAGAATTCGGGTACACGGACCTGACGAACATCGTCGCCGCCATTGCAACACGTCACGCACAGGGGCGCATCCTTTCCTCCTTGGAGGGCGGCTACAATCTTACGGCACTGGCCGCCTCCGTCGAGGCTCACATCAAGGCGTTGCTTACGGTATGAGCCGAGCGAAAGTTCTCCTGATCGTCTTCGTTGTCCTAGCTGGGGTGATCTACCTGTATTACACCGAGATCAAACCGGTCGTGATTTTCGGATTGCGCTCCGATTATGCACATGCCATTCCGTTCCAGAAAGTCCCCGACGGTCTGGCAAGCCTCAAGGCCGAGTCCTGTGGCCACTGTCACAAAGACATCTACGAGGAATGGAAGACCAGCATTCATGCCCATGCGTATGAAGACCCGTTCTTCCAAGCCTACTGGAAGAAAGATAAGAACATCTGGGTCTGTCTCAATTGCCACACACCGCTTGAGAACCAGCAGCCCACGCTCGTCAAAGATATTCCGCGTGGACGGGTTGAAAAGGCGATTCAAGAGACCAACCCGCATTATGACCCTGAGTATCAGAAGGAGTCGGTCACTTGTGCGGCCTGTCATGTGCGCGAGGGAGTCATTTATGGACCCTTCGAAGATTCCGTGGCCCCGCATCCCACGAAATTCGACCCCAATTTTAGGACGGCGCAGCCTTGTTATCGTTGCCACAATGTGGTGTCCGGCCCGGCCCAGTTCTACAACGTGGGGCCGTGCGGGACCTATGCGGAATATGAAGGCAAGTATTGGCAGGAACGCGGTTTCATCTGTCAGAGTTGCCACATGCCGGAGATCGAGAGGCCGGTGGCCGTGGGTGGACCGATCCGCAAGGGGCGCCGGCATCTCTGGCGGGGCGGCCATGATCCAGAAATGGTCAAGCGAGCGATTGCGGTTCAGGTGAAAGCCGACAGGGACGTGGCGAAGTCAGGCGATCGTGTCGGATTTACACTCACCCTCACGAATGCCGGTGCCGGGCACAAGATTCCAACCGGGGATCCGGACCGATTCTTTACGGTCGAGTTTCTGGTGGAAGATCGGCAAGGGAATGTGTTGGAACAGCAGAGTTCGACCATGGGGCGGTGGATTCTGTGGCAGCCAGTCATCCTAGAGTTGTATGATAATCGACTGTTCCCACAGGACAGCCGCGAATACCAATTTGTGTATCGGTTACCCGAGAAAACAGACGGACTGAAACTGAAGACGCGAGTCCGCTATCATATTCTGACCGATGCACAGCACGAGATGCTGCGGACAAAATATGGTCTGACAGGCAATGACCCCTATCAATTTGTCGTGTACGAGCGAGAATTCCCGCTATCCGGCGACCTCAAGGTCGCCTTGGCAAGCAAGAGCGATCAGGCGTCAGTGACCAGCGCTCCTCCCGAATTGCCGAGTTGCAAACTGAAGGCCGACAGCTGACTGCTCACTACGGATTTATAACATCATGAAACATCCCTTATTGATCGATACTGAAACGCTTCAGCAGCAACTCGGCCGTCCTGATCTTGTCGTCATCGATGTCCGTGGCAGGGCGGCCTACGAATTCGGCGGCCATATCCCTGACGCCGTGCATTCGACGTGGCATGAGTATAGTGATCCCAAAGCCGTGCCGAAGGGGCTGCTGAATCCCGATCTCGGTGAGATAGAACGTACGCTGAAGCGGCTCGGGATCAATCAGGACAGCCACGTCGTGATCTACTCCAATCCATTCGACAATTGGGGGGATGAAGGGCGGATGTTTTGGATGCTGGAATATCTGGGCCACAAAAGCCTTCGTATTTTGGACGGCGGGTGGGTGAAGTGGACTGCCGAGAAGCGGCCGTTCGAACATGGGCCGGTCTCTCGAACGATGGGAAATTTCAAGGCTCACCCACGTCGGGATTTGATCGCGCTCAAGGACGACTTGAAAGGCCTCGTCAGGGGGCCGCATCCCCAGACGGCCATTTTGGATGCTCGTAGCGTTGAAGAATATCTTGGGAAAGAGGTGTCTGGAATCCCGCGGCCCGGTCACATCCCCTCAGCCATCCATGTGTCGTGGAATGGGTTCTTGAATAAAGATGCGACCGTCAAGGATCTCTCCGTGATCAAGGAGATGTTGGAGGCTAAGGGGGTACGGAGCGGGCAGGACGTCATTTGCTACTGCACCGGCGGTGTGCGATCGGCGTGGCTCTATTTCATCCTCAAGCTTGTCGGGTATCCGAAGATTAGCAACTACCCAGGATCGTGGTGGGAGTGGAGTCGGGACTTCGCCTGTCCCGCCGAAAAAGATGTTCGTGCGCTCCAGAAAATGCTCGGGTTTGATCCAGCCTCGAAACCTTCTTGACAGTCTGGAGGAGCGCTGTGTAAGGTGAATTCACGACTGATTTGTTCTCGTTGGGCGGCGAATTTCAACCATGGAGGAGGCCACGATGACGACCAAAGTGCGTCGAAGTGCATTGATAATGGTTGCAATGGGGGCGCTCGTTGGCATGCCGATTCTCAGTGGGATGGCGATAGCCGGCGACAAGCATGTGGCTGAAGCGGTCGAACATGCCAAGGGCGCGGCGTCGCATGGGAAAGAAGGGCATGCCGATGCTTGTGTTGAGCATGCCAGCGAAGCGCTTAAGCATGCGACGGCTGCTGGAATGAAAAACCCACATTTGATGGAAGGGATTAAGCACTTAACCGAAGCCGTGAAACATGGCAAGGCCGGACATGCCGATGCGTGCACCGAGCATGCCGACGGGGCCGCGACGCATTTGGCTGAAGTGAAGTAACGCGCAGGACCGCAGCTGACGGCTTTCAGCGGTCAGCGAGTGTTTCAGACGGGCAGGGACACAATCCCTGCCCGTTCTTGTATAAAGGGAGTCTGTAGTGCGAGTCGGATTCTACCAATTTGATCCACAGTTTGGCGAGGTGGCTAAGAATCTGGAGATCGTCACGGCCAAGCTGGAACAGACGGATGCGGATCTCATCGTGCTGCCGGAGTTGTTCGCGTCCGGCTATCAGTTTATTTCACAGGAGGAGGCGCAGCGTCTTGCTGAGCCGGTTCCCGACGGCCCGACGGTCCGTCGTCTGGTCGACATCGCGAAACGTCGCAAGATGCACCTGGTGGCGGGACTTCCTGAACGATCCGGCACGCACTGCTACAACTCCGCCGTGGTCGTGGGGCCGTCCGGATTCATCGGATGCTATCGGAAGACCCATCTCTTTGACGAAGAAACGCAATGCTTCACTCCCGGTGACTCAGGATTTCTTGTGTGGGATATCGGCCTAGCCAAGATCGGGATCATGATTTGTTTCGATTGGTACTATCCGGAGGCCGCACGGACCTTAGCGATGCAAGGGGCCGATATCATTTGCCATCCTTCCAACCTGGTCTTGCCGAACTGCCCGGATTCCATGCCGGTCCGATGTCTTGAAAATCGGGTGTTTGCCGTGACCTGTAATCGCATCGGCAGTGAGGCACGGGGTGGAAAAGAGCGGCTGACCTACATTGGCCAGAGCGAGGTGGTTACACCCAAGGGGGTCATTCAACATCGGGCATCACGTGGTCAAGAAGAGCTGGCCATCATTGAGATTGACCCTGCGCAAGCCCGCAACAAAAGTTTGAATCGCTACAACGATCTGCTTCGCGACCGCCGCACGTCACTGTACAAGATGTAATCCCGAGCTCATGTCCAGCTGACAGGATGCTCAAAAAGGCTGTCATTCTCACCCGCCCACCACTGCGCGCCAAGACGCGCAGTGCACCGAGCAAGGCCACAGTGAGGTCCGCGACGCGAAGAATAATGAGCGTCACGTCTGCGGACGGGCGCGAGTTGGTGAGCGCCCAGTGTCTTACAGCGCGAGGCGTATTCATTGCACCCGCCCCGCCCCGAGCTGCTCTGGCAGCTCTTGCCCGGTGGTACGTTGAGCCTCTGAGCGATGCGAGCACGCCGCTGGCGAACTTTTTCAGCATGCTGCCAGTGCTTGCGCAAGTTGCGAGGGCAGGGTAGGATTTCGCTCATGAGCACTGAACTCCGCAAAGGCATGTTTCTTATCGCGGCACCGAGCCTGCGTGATCCCAACTTCCGCCAGACCGTCGTCTTGCTATGCGAACATGGATCGGAGGGAGCGCTCGGCGTCATCGTGAACCGCCCGACTGCCATGTCCATTTCTGAAGCCCTGCCCCAGGTTCCGGTGATCGAGGGAGCCGGTCACGTGCTCTATGCCGGGGGTCCTGTGCAGACGAATCAAGTCATGCTGCTCTATCGAGGCGATCAGTTTCCGGACAATGCGCACCATGTGTTCGACGGAGTCTGTCTTGGCGGGGACATCGGCATGGTCGAACGCATTCTCACCGCGGTCGGGACACAAGAATCCTTCCGTGCCTATCTGGGGTATTCGGGATGGGGGCCAGGACAGCTGGAAAATGAAATGAAGAGCGGATCGTGGATCACGTTACCCGCGGACCCGCAGGCGGTGTTTGAAAAAGATCCGACGCGTGTCTGGGGGGATATCCTCTTCACACTGGGTGAAGCCTATCAGCCATACGCCGAAATGCCCTTCGATCCCTCCTGCAACTGAACGCTCCGGTCGTTTCTGCGCCAGAGTTCACAACAGCATCGTTAATGCTTGCCGCGCCGAATGCTAGGGTCATACAGCATCTGATCGAGCGTGCTGTTCGTCCGTGTGCCGCTTCGTTTGAGTTGACGAAGCGATCATCCGTAGGGCACTCTTGCGTGGGAGTGGCGGGGTTGTTGGTCGACAGAACGGTGGAGCCGGGTCGGTATTGGTCCGGGGAGAGGGGGGAACAGGTGAGTCAGTCGGAGATGTCTCGGCCAGGGACTGAAGCCCTCTTGAGAACGTTGCACGAACGTCCGCAGCTGCCGCTCGGCAAATGGTTGCAGGCGCCGGCCCACGTCCATTACAAAGCCTTTCGCATGTCTGACCCGCCGACGCAGCGTCCGGCCAGTCGATCGGAGTTCCAGTCGCTGTTGGGGCATTTCAAGATTCCCGCTGAAACGACCGAGCTTCGAGGGAACTTTGGCTATGGCGTGAAGGAAGCCGAAAACGGCGATCGGCTGATCGTTATCTGGCAGGCGCATACGGAATACTATAATTACCAACTCTGGCATATGCCGTCGCCAGCGAACGCCACCGTGACCTTTGGATCATTGACGTTCCCGGATTATGCGTTTTCCGTGGAGCCGCTTGGGTCGGTGGTCTGCCGCTTAGACATTCTGCTGACGACGGGCATGCTGCCCCCGCGTAGCGAACTGCGTGGGCTGATGCCTGGCCCCGTCTTGTATGGAAGCCGAATCTTCAATGAACAGACATCAATCGTGACGAGCTTTACACCGGACGAACAGGGACGAGAACGGTACTGGGTCAGCGTCGGGCCGTCGCAGGGCGATCCCTCGCGTCTGAAAGACATCGTGGATGCCATCGTGCGGATCGAGACCTATTATCATTTACTGCTCATGCAGAAGCCGTTGTTCTCTGCCGCCATCGACCAGGCCTATAAATTCGAACAGGTCCACCTGAGACAGCGGGAGATCATCACGACACACATAGCCCATGCCGACTCTCAGACATTGCAGCGCTGGTTGAATACCCTCACTCAGGATCTGCTCAAGACCAACCGCATGGCTGGAAAGCTCCACTTCGAGTTGTCAGCCTCACTTCCCTATGACAGGATCGTGCATTCCACCCTGGCGTCCTTGGCAGAGAAACCCCTGGATTCGTATCGTCCGACCTCGGACTATGTGCTCAGCGGCATTACGGGTGTGGAGGAGGGGTATCAGCAGCTCTTGCAGCGGATCGACACCTTACGAGGCGGCTTCGAGGGCATCATCGCGATCATTCGCACCCGCATCGACTTGATCCTGGAATCGCAAAATCTTGCGCTGCTCCAAAGTGTGGACAAAACGACCAAGAGCCAAGTGCTTCTGCAGCACACGGTTGAAGGCTTGTCGATCATCGTCATTGCCTATTATGTGGCCGGGCTTGGAAGTTACATCTTCAAAGGCCTTCAAGAAATGGGTTGGCTGAAGAACGCCAATATCGCCTCGGCGATGTTTGTCCCCATCTCCATCGGTCTGGCCTTTCTCATCACGACAGTCAGCAAGAAGTATCTGCAGAAGAAACTGGCGGGCGAGCAATCACACAAAAAGATAGAGGAGCAGCAGAAGCAGGAAAATACCGACTTGTAAGCGGTGCCTGTTCGTTCCACCTTGTCGTCGGTGAGCCGAACATCTTGGCTAAGAACCGTCCCGTATGTGACGCAGCTACCTTCGCGACCTGTTCCGGTA